>DATFXC010000088.1:0-10944 GCA_035258625.1 Candidatus Udaeobacter sp.
CTGATCGGGAACGTGGGGATGATTCGTCCGGACAAAGGTCAACTCGAGCTGGTCAAATCGGCTCCAATGGTCTTGAAGAAACGTCCCGATGTGCGCTTCGTCGTCGTCGGCCAGGGCACCGGAATTTTGAAACGTGGTATCAATGTGAGGAACGCAATCGATCGCGCGGGATTAGCCGACAAAATTATAATGGCAGGCTATCGCTGGGACACGCCGGACGTTTACGCAGCATGCGATATGATAGTTATTGCGTCCCTCCGCACCGAAGCGTCTCCAATTGTTTTGCGTGAGGCTTTCGCCAGCGGACGACCCGTGATCGCCACGAAAGTGGGCGATATTCCAGAAATTGTTCGCCATCGCGAGAACGGTCTGCTCATTGAACCGGGCGATACTCACGCATTGGCGTCGGCGATCCTGGAATTCATTTCCGATCCGGAACTGGCAGCGCATTGCGCAGCGAACGGCCTCCGCTACGCGACGGAAAATTTTTCGTTCGACAAAATGATGGACGCGAAGCTGCGCACCGATCTTGCTGTATTACAGAAGAAACATGGCTGCGAATCTGGTTCCCGCTCTCAGCAGAACCTCACGTCGTCGGAAAGGAATTGATCGCATCAATCAGCTGACGGAACCGGCCAAATCTGGTGCGAACCGGCGTGAAAATCAGCCGAGGCAGGTCGAGAGTTTCGAGCTCATCATTTTCTTTCCCTGGCGCAATGCGCTGGACGATTTCGCCTGTACGCAGGACGTCCCTGAAGTGATTGTTCAGATCGACAAGCGCCTTGTTCGACAACGAACGATTGAGGCGGATAACGAAGCGCTCTCCCACCCACCGCGCCGAATGAAAGACCTTGTAGAATTGCGTGATTTCCGCGGCAGCGTCCTGCGCGTTGTGTTTGATTTTGAAAAACGCGAAGTCTTCCTTCGAAATGAAGCCGAACTTGAGCAGACGCTTGGTTAGAAATTGCATCCATGTTTCCCAATACTCTCCGCGTGGCCGGTCCAACAGCACGACCGGGACAATGCGCGCCTTGCCGGTTTGCATTAGCGTCAGCACCTCGAACGCTTCATCCATTGTGCCAAAGCCTCCGGGGAGCAGCGCGAATGCGTGCGCCTCTTTCACAAAACTCAATTTGCGAGTGAAAAAATAGTTCAGTGTCACGAGCTTGGGATCCCCCTCGACGGGTTCGTTTACTCGCTGCTCCGACGGCAACCGGATACTGAGCGCAAAGCTGTGTGCGCGACCAGCGCCCTGCTGCACCGCACCCATGATTCCCTCGTAGCCGCCGGCGATCAGCATGAAGCCGCGCCTGACCATTTCGCAGGCAAAATCCGTCGCCATTTTGTACTCGGGTGAATCGGGCGCGCTTCGCGCCGATCCGAAAACGACCACTTTCCGCAAGTGCTTGAATGGCCCGAAAAGCTTCGCTGCCGAACGCATCTCTTTAGCAGAACGATTGATCAGCTTGAGGTCTGCTACGCTCATTCCGTCGCGCGCAATCTTCAGCGCGGTCGTAATCATTTCCTCGATAAGCGCCGGCGATTTTTGCGTACCCCAATCCCGAACCAGTTTTCTAACTCGCGTATCAAACGGTGCACCGACGCTCCAACGTTTTCTGCCTGCTTTCCTTTGCACCCGATCAATTGCTCGTTCTGGGGATGCTTTCACGTGAATCGAAATGTCGTTTAAACCGAAATCAAATCCTTAAGAATTTCACGCATATGACGAATCGGCAGCGAGTAATGCCCTTCGTTTTGAATGAATCGCGCTTTGCAATTCGGGAAACGGTTCGCGATTTCTTCCGCGAGCCGAACAGAGAAAGCGCGATCTTCTATTCCATGCCAGAGTCGCACGGGCACGCGTACATCTTCGATCGCGAATCCCCACGGCTGCGCGTAAATCCGTGCGTCGATCAATACCCCTTCCACCGAGCCGCGCCAGGCGCGCCGTTGGCTTTCGAAAATCGCTTCAAACGCTGCGTCGTCGCGCAAGCTGGACGCGTCGCACGGGCGCAACAGCAGCATCTTTAAGAGCAGCGGACGAAGCGGGATCGGTGCGCGGAACGACAAAAACGGTCGCGCCAGGTAAAAGAATTGCCGCAACAGTTGCGGCCGATTGCGATAAAATACCAACATCCAGCGATAAAGCGGCAGTAATCCTTTGAAATTCTTCAGCTCGGTAAATGGAATCACACCGCCTACTATCGCGATTGCGCGCACTCGCTCGGGTATCGCGACCGCGGTCGCATACGCGTAGGGTGCGCCCCCGGAGATCGCGAGGACTCGGAATTCTCCAATCTCGAGATCATCAACGAGCCGCTGGACAACTCCCGGCCAGTCGCTCAGTTTTCGATCGGGTTGCATGCTCGAGCTGCTTATGCCCGGCCGATCCGGTGAAATAATGCGAACACCAAGAGCGCGCGCCGGTTCGTCTGCGAGTTGTGCCATCGTCCGGGAGCTCGGCCAGCCGTGGCAGAATATCACCGGCGTCCCAGTTGGGTCGCCGTATTCTTGAAACGCAACGACGGCACCATCATAGAGTTGAACGACCTCTTTCCTATACATCTATCGATAGCCTCTTTTCCGTAGTTGTATTGCAAGGCCTCAATCTGTAGTCCAAAGTGTACCGCGAAAATACAACTGTGCTTTTCGAAGCTTTTTTATGAACCATTACTCGCAACCTCCCCCAGGAAAAATTTCGGAGCATGGCAACGGAATTGGCGCACCATCCCCTCAGGAAGTGGAAAGACGCGCCAGAGAAATTGCCATGATCGATGAACGCAACCCCGATGAGTTTACCGAGGCGGATTGGGCACAGGCGCGCCATGAATTGATGGGCGAAGAAAACAACGTGCCTCCCGAGGAAACTCCTGATAACGCCGAGATGACTGAAGAGTGGAGCGTCATCGCAAGTTCCAAAGGCCATCGCATACCGCGTCCCGGCACTGAGGAAGAGGAAAGCGTTGGGGAGCATCTCGTGATCGAAGGCATCGAGGAAGCAACTCACGATCAAATGCTCGAAGCGCGCCGGGAAGAACGCAACCAAGAGGGAGAAAATCCTTGAGCCGGCCCTCCGTTGAAACCGCCTCCGAAGCGGCGGCGGAACGATCTCTTTTCCCCGCGAGCCAATCACGGATCCAACGCTTGCGCGCTCGCTTCCATCAAATCAGAAAATTCACCAACGCGCTCTGTGTTGACCTTGAACCCGAAGATTGCGTCGTGCAATCCATCCCAGACGTCAGCCCGACCAAATGGCATCTGGCGCATACTACGTGGTTTTTCGAAACTTTTATTCTGAAAAAATTCGTCCCGGGATATCGCGCAGAAATTCCAGAGTACGCTTACCTCTTCAATTCCTACTATAACGCTGCAGGCGACATGCACCGGCGCGATCTGCGCGGGTTGATCTCGCGCCCGACTGTCGGCGAAGCACAGCGTTATCGCGCATTGGTAGATTCACACATCGACGATCTGCTCTCAAATCCAGACGAAAGTCTGCTCGATGAAATCGTGTCGATTCTCGTTCTTGGCATCCATCACGAACAGCAACATCAAGAATTGCTCATCACGGACATCAAGCACATCTTCGCGCAAAACCCCCTCTATCCTGTTTTTCGAAAACGGAAAACTGGAGGGCGGAGCTCTGCGACGCCGGGCTCACAGAGTTCGCCCCTCCAATTCATCGACTTCGAACAGACGATTGCCGGAATCGGTCACGATGGCGACGGATTCGCCTATGACAACGAAGGGCCACGGCATCAGGCACTCATTCCCGCGTTTTCGCTGGCAACACGGCCGGTCACAAATGGCGAATACATCGCGTTCATTGAGGACAACGGCTACGGCTGGCCGGAATTCTGGCTATCGCTAGGCTGGATGACTGTGAACGAGCAACGATGGAACGCGCCGCTTTACTGGATAAAACTCGACGGCGCCTGGTGGAATTTCACACTCTCCGGTCTTCGCCTCGTCGATCAGTCCGAGCCTGTGACGCACGTCAGCTATTTCGAAGCCGACGCGTATGCCAACTGGGCTGGCGCGCGACTCCCCACAGAATTCGAATGGGAGCGCGCTGCGACGGATTCTCCGATCGACGGCAATTTCGTCGAAACCCAATTGCTTCATCCGATTCCTGTGGACTCCGCCGGCTCAGAAGGCAAGCCGGGGCAAGATCGAGGACTATTCCAAATGTTCGGCGACGTATGGGAATGGACGCGAAGCGCCTACTCCCCGTACCCGGGCTATCGCGCTGCGCCGGGCGCCCTCGGCGAGTACAACGGGAAATTCATGTGCAACCAATACGTTCTGCGTGGCGGTTCCTGCGCCACCTCGCGCACTCACATCCGCCGCACATATCGCAATTTCTTTCAACCGGAAAAACGCTGGCAGTTCACCGGAATCAGACTCGCACGCGATCTACAATGAATCGGTGAGGCGCGACCGGCAGGCACGCGCCGAACGATAATGCCATAATGACCGCCCACCCGCTAACGGCGATACAACCTGCTTCTGCGGTTCCGCCGGCAACTTCTGATTTGCTGTCTGACGTGATCGCCGGCCTCTCCTCCGATCCGCGCGCGCTGCCTTGCAAGTATTTCTACGATGAGCGCGGCGCAGCGTTGTTCCAAAAAATTTGCGAGCTACCGGAGTATTACATCACCCGAACCGAAATCGATATTCTCGATAGACATCGCACCGAAATCGCGTTGCAAATTGGGCCGAACATCCAGTTGATTGGACTCGGCACTGGCGCGGGCACCAAGACGCGCATTCTCATTGAAGCCCTCGACAACCTCGCTGTCTATATCCCGGTCGATATCTCCGAAAAGCAACTGCGTAAATCGAGTGCGTTCTTCCGAAAGATTTTCCACAAATTGGAAGTTCTGCCTGTTTGCGCCGATTACTTGCAGCCCGTCGTCTTGCCTTCACCGCGTCACAAGGCTGCGCGTAATGTTGTTTATTTTCCGGGATCGACGATCGGTAACTTCGAAGCAAATGAAGCGCTGGAATTTTTGCGGCGCATTGTCAATGTTTCGGGTCAAGGCGGCGGACTGCTGATCGGCGTCGATTTGCAGAAGGATCAAAATGTGATCGAAGCGGCCTACAACGACAAAGCAGGCGTTACGGCGCAATTCAATTTGAACTTACTGGCGCACATCAATCGCGAGACAGGCGGAAATTTCGATCTAAACCGTTGGCAACATCGTGCCATTTACAACTCTGAAGCAGGGCGCATCGAAATGTATTTGATTAGCACGACAGATCAGACGGTTCGCATACAGGATCGAGCGTTTCGTTTCTTCGCCGGTGAAAGAATCCTCACCGAGCATTCCTACAAACACACGCCAGACGGTTTCATCGCGCTGGCTCGCCAGGCGGGATTTGATTTCATTAAATTGTGGACCGACGACGCCCGCTTGTTTGGGATTTTTTATTTTATCTGTAGCTCGGACAGATGACTCGGGGCCCGCGGTCAACGCCCGCGGATGCAAACCTGTTGTGCCGGCTGCGCAACGTAAACCATCCATGCTTGCAGGCGGCACGCCTGCCTCTACAGAATATCGCGATTACGATGAGCACCCTCGTTAGACTTGTCGACGTAAGCAAGCGCTACGCGGGTGCAACCGCGTTGCATTCGACAAATCTCTCCGCTGAACGCGGCAAGACAACCGTGCTTATTGGCCCCAGCGGCTGCGGAAAATCAACCTTGCTGCGATTGATCATTCGATTAATCGAACCCGATTCCGGTTTGATCCAGTTCAATGGAGACCCAATCACAGCCGAGAATATCAACGTCCTGCGCCGCCGAATTGGTTATGTCATCCAGGAGGGTGGATTATTCCCGCATTTAACTGCACGCGCCAACGTTCTCCTCATGGCTCGCCATGTCGGAAAGCCCCAAGAGGAAACGCAGAAGCGGCTCCCGCAATTATGCGAGCTGACAAGATTTTCCGAAAATCTGCTCGTACGGTACCCCGGAGAACTTTCCGGCGGCCAACGACAGCGCGTCAGTTTGATGCGTGCCTTGATGCTTTCGCCAGAGTTGTTATTGCTCGATGAGCCGCTGGGTGCGCTCGACCCGTTGGTGCGCTCTTCCCTGCAAAAAGATCTCAAGGAAATTTTCACGCGCCTGAGTCAGACGGTGCTTTTCGTCACTCACGATTTGGCGGAAGCGATTTACTTTGCCGACCAGATCGTGCTTATGAATGAAGGCAATATTGTGCAGCAAGGCACGATTACCGATCTGCGTGAAAGACCAGCTGATCCTTTCGTATCCGAGTTCATCAACGCGCAACACGGCATCGCGAGTTTATGAATCGAATTCGGAAAACGGGAAACCAGGAGGAAAGGAGAGGCAATGAATCTAGAACGCAGAAATCCAAGATCCACCAGTTACGAAGTCCATTCTTCCTGGTTTCTGGGCTCCCGCATATTCTTCTGATTCTTTTCTCTGTTCCTATTTTCCTGATTCATTCTTGTTTTGCTGCGGATGTCGTAATTGGTTCCAAGAAGTTCACCGAATCGTATGTGCTCGGTGAAATCGCCAAACGCACGCTGACCGATGCCGGGATTCCAGTGAAACACCGCCAAGGTATGGGCGGGACGATTATCCTCTGGGAGGCGCTTCGCGGTGGACAAATCGATGTGTACTCGGAATACACGGGAACGATCGCGACGGAAATTCTAAAGAGCAACCAACCCTTATCGCTCGATCAAATTCGCAACTCGCTCGCAAAATTTGGTGTCGGAATGACGAACCCGCTCGGGTTTAACAACACTTATGCGCTTGTGATGCGACGTAACGAAGCGGAACGGCTCGGCATTCACTCGATCAGCGACTTGCGAAAATATTCCGACCTTAAATTCGGCCTCACCCACGAATTTCTGGACCGTCACGACGGCTGGCAGCCAGTGCGCAAACGGTACGGTCTGCCCCAGCAAAGTGTCATCGGAATAGATCACGCGCTTGGCTACAGCGCACTCGCGAACGGATCGATTGCCGTCAAGGACGCCTATTCGACTGACGCAAAGATTGAAGAAAACGACCTCGTAGTCCTCGAAGACAACATTCACTTCTTTCCGAAGTATGAGGCAGTTTTCCTGTTCCGATCGTCCACGCCCCCAGACGCAATCGCAGCATTGCGGCGCATGGAAGGCACGCTCGATAAGGCGCGAATGATTCGTCTGAACGTGGAAGCGGAACGGACTAAGAATTATGCTAGCGCGGCGAATTTGTACTTTGAAGACGGCGCAAAATCAGGGCCTGCCTTCGGCGAATCCTTTCCGCAGAAGCTTGCGCGCTGGACACTTCGCCATCTCCAGTTGGCTGGATTGTCCCTGCTCCTTTCGGTTATCGTCGGGATTCCGCTTGGCATCGCTGCGAGTCGCGGCGGATCGGTTGGCCAACTTATTCTTGGCTTTGCCGGCGTTGTACAAACCATTCCGTCGCTCGCATTACTCGCTTTGCTCGTGCCCCTTCCCTTTTTTGGAATCAGCGTCCGCACGGCCATCGCCGCGCTCTTTCTGTACGGTCTGCTGCCGATCGTTCGCAACACCGCGACCGGTTTGCAGGACATTCCGCGAGCATTGCGAGAGTCGGCAGTTGCGTTGGGACTCAGTCCGACAGCCCGTCTTTGGGAAATCTATCTGCCGATGGCGTCGCGCTCCATCTTGTCCGGAATCAAGACCAGCGCTGTGATAAATGTCGGCACTGCCACGCTGGCCGCATTGATTGGCGCCGGCGGTTTAGGTGAACCGATCATAAGCGGACTGAACCTGAACGATCACGTGACCATTCTCGAGGGCGCGATTCCAGCTGCTGCGCTCGCACTGCTCGTACAGTGGTCTTTCGATTTGCTCGATCGCGTTCTCATTCCAAAAGGTCTGCGACTATAGTCGGGGGGATGTGGAGGGCGGAGCTCTGCGACGCCGGGCTCACAGGGAGTTCGCTCCTCCAAAATTGCAATTGCGATGTAAGATAACGATATGCCAATCGCGTCGATCAACCCCGCTACTGGCGAAAAGCTGAAGGAGTTTTCTTCATTCAATGATGCGGAAATCGAGAAACGATTGAGCCGCGCGGAGAAAGCATTCAGGAAATATCGCCGCACGAGGTTTGCCGCACGCTCCGACCTGTTACACGCGGCATCGGAGTTGCTGTTGCAGGAAAAACAAAGATTAGCGGAGATCATCACACTTGAGATGGGCAAACTGTTTCACGATTCGGTGGCAGAAATCGAGAAATGCGTGCGTGGTTGCCGGTTTTACGCGGAGAATGGTGCGCGATTTTTGGAGGAAGAACCGGCGCAAACTGATGCGGCTAAAAGCTACGTCGAGTATCAACCGCTCGGACCTGTGCTCGCGGTGATGCCGTGGAATTTTCCTTTCTGGCAGGTGTTTCGATTTGCCGCGCCGGCGCTGATGGCCGGCAACGTCGGCTTGCTCAAGCACGCGTCGAATGTCCCGCAGTGCGCGCTAGCCATTGAAGAAATCTTTTGCCGCGCCGGATTTGAAGACGGCGTTTTCCAAACGCTGCTCATTGAGCCAGAGCAGGTGGAAAAACTGATCGTCGATGCGCGCGTTAAAGCGGTAACAGTGACTGGCAGCGAAAAAGCCGGAGCAGCGGTGGCGAGCACCGCCGCGCGCGAGATCAAGAAAGCTGTGCTAGAGCTTGGAGGCAGCGATGCCTTCATAGTGATGCCGAGTGCAAACTTCGAGGGGGCGCTGAGCACCGCCGTAAAGGCGCGCACGATCAACACCGGTCAGTCCTGTATCGCAGCGAAGCGATTCATTATCGCCGACGAGATTTACGAGCGGTTCCTTCAACAATTCGTTGAGCGCACGCGCGCGCTCAAAATCGGCGATCCCATGGATTCGGAGACTGAGCTCGGTCCACTTGCAACGGAACAAATCCTGCAAAGCGTGGACGATCAAGTCCAGAAAACAATCGCCGCAGGCGCAAAATTATTGACCGGCGGCAACCGAATTCACGGACCGGGATTTTTCTATGAACCCACGGTTCTCGTCGATGTGCCGAAAGACTCTCCGGCATACCGCGAAGAAGTCTTCGGCCCAGTTGCAGCTGTTTTCCGCGTGGGCGATGCCGGTGCGGCCGTGGAACTCGCGAATGACACGACGTTCGGGCTGGGCTCAAGCGCGTGGAGCAATGATCGCGAGGAGCAAAAACTTTTCGCATCTGAGTTGGACAGCGGAATGGTCTTCATCAACGCGATGGTCGCCTCCGATCCCCGCTTGCCATTCGGCGGCGTCAAACGCTCCGGTTTCGGCCGCGAACTCGGCGCCGCCGGCATTCGAGAATTCACCAACACGAAAACGATCTGGATTTCGTGAACGCGCGCGCTGAGCGTCAAATCGCTCGAGAAGCGACAGTGGGGAGATCTTTTGCGAAGCGAAAGCCGGTTCGTATGTACCCAAGCGATTCGTAAAATTGATGCGCCTCTTCACGGCTGAATCGAGTTGTTAGACTCACCCGCGTAATCCCGTGGTTTGCAAAGTCTTTCTCCGCTGCGGCAATGAGAGCGCGGCCGATGCTCCTCCGCCGCCGCGTCTTTGAAACCACCAGCGCAATAATTTTTCCAGAAACATCATTGTGTTCATGACTTGCGTGCGTCAGCGTGCCGATCATTCCGCAGACTTGCCCATTGAGCTCGGCGAGAAACGTGCGGCAGCGCGCATCGCTCAGTACTGATCCCAAGCGCTGCTGCATTTCGCCAGTACTCGTTTCGTACTCGAGCTCGCACATCAGTTGGGCAAGCGCCGCCGTATCGTTCATCTCTGCGGCGCGAATTGTAAGCATCGAGAACTCGGTAGTTGGGCAAAATGGCACGCAGCTCCGAAGGCGTGGCAAATGAAGGCGTTTGCAGCTCCCTGCAGATTGAATCAACTGCTGGCGCCGTTGATTCCGACGAAGCCTTCGCGTTCCAGATGCAAAATGATCTCCTGGGCTGCTTCCTCGGGTGACAGCTCTGCTGTGTCCACTGTGACTTCGGCGTCGGTCGGCGCTTCGTAGGGATCAGATATACCTGTGAATTCCTTCAAGATCCCGGCCCGGGCTTTCGCGTAGAGTCCTTTTCGGTCGCGCTGCTCGCAAACTTCTACCGGCGTGGAAAGATGCACCAGGATGAACCCGCCAACCGGCTCGATCATCGCCCGCACATCCTTGCGCGTGGAATCGTAGGGCGCAATCGGCGCGCAGATGGCAATGCCGCCGTTTTTCGTGATTTCGGACGCGACGTAGCCGATGCGGCGAATGTTGATGTCGCGGTGTTCCTTAGAAAAACCCAGCTCTGAAGAGAGATGTTTGCGCACCAGATCGCCGTCCAGCAATGTCACTGGCCGGCCGCCCATCTCGAGGAACTTTATCATGAGCACGTTGGCAATCGTCGATTTGCCCGCGCCGGAGAGACCAGTAAAAAACACAGTCATGCCTTGTTTGTTCCGCGGTGGGAAGGTGCGCCGCAGTTCGCGCGCGATTTCGGGAAAAGTAAACCAAGCCGGAATCTCGCGGCCGTCGTTTAGCCGTCGCCGCAGTTGTGTGCCCGAGAGACTGAGCACGCGCGCGCCCGTCGGCACTTCGTTTTCCGGGAAATATTTATCGCGGTCCTCGACATAGACCATCATCTGGAACGGCACCATTTCTACGCCGATCTGGGGTTCATATTTACGGAACAACTCCTGTGCTTCGTACGGGCTGTAGAATGGCTTGCCATCAGCATCATTCCCGGGCCCGGCGTGATCGCGCCCGACAATGAAATGCGAGCAGCCGTGATTTTTTCGAATGATCGCGTGCCAGATCGCTTCGCGCGGTCCGCCCATCCGCATGGCAAGAGGCAACAACGCGAGCCTGGCTGTGCCGCGCGGATACTTGGAGACAAGCAACTGATAGCAGCGGACGCGCGTGAAGTAGTCCACATCCCCAGGCCG
>DATFXC010000089.1:0-6669 GCA_035258625.1 Candidatus Udaeobacter sp.
GCGAAGCACAACAATTTCAATTAAGCTTTCACCGCATGAGCGCGTGGAAAAAACTGGTGTGGATTAGCGTGGCGGCCCTAGGCACCTGGGCTGTCGCAGTGCTTGCACTCTCACGAGGAGAACAAATCAGCGCTTTGTGGATCGTGATTGCCGGGTTTTGCGCGTTATCGATCAGCTATCGCTTTTACAGCAAATGGCTCGCGACCAAAGTGCTCGTACTGAATGAGGAGCGCGCCACTCCTGCAGTTTTGCAAAATGACAACAAAGATTTCGTGCCAACGAATCGTTGGATGGTGTTTGGACATCATTTTGCCGCCATTGCCGGGCCTGGACCGCTGGTTGGCCCGGTGCTGGCTGCGCAGTTCGGTTTTCTCCCTGGCACGCTTTGGATTTTGATTGGAGCGACTCTCGGCGGCGGCGTGCACGACATGATTGTTCTGTTCGCATCGATCCGGCGCGGCGGAAAAACGCTGGGCCAAATGGTGAAGGAAGAAATCGGACGCGGCGTGGGTTTGCTCGCTTTGGTTAGCGTGCTGGCCATCATGATTATTTTGCTCGCGGTTCTTGCGCTGGTCGTGGTGCAAGCGCTGGCGCAAAGTCCATGGGGCGTTTTCACCATCGCTGTGACCATTCCCCTGGCGTTGATCATGGGAATCGCGTTGCGCACGGGAAAGGTGGGCGTGCTCGCGGTCACAATTTTCGGTTTACTCGGCCTCGCTTTTGCTGTTTGGGGCGGACAATTTCTCGGCCAGTTTCCGGCAATTGAAGCTTGGTTCCGTCAGGATCAAAAGTGGCTCGCCTGGGCAATTATGATCTACGGACTGGCTGCATCGATTCTTCCAGTGTGGATGTTGCTCACGCCGCGCGATTATCTCAGCACGTTTTTAAAACTGGGCACAGTCGCCATGCTCGCCGTCGCGGTTGTGCTGATTAATCCGACGCTGCAAATGGCAGCGATCACGAAGTTCATCGACGGCAGCGGCCTTGTCTTTGCCGGGCCTGTGTTTCCCTTCGTCTGCATCACCATCGCTTGCGGCGCCGTTTCCGGTTTTCACTCACTCATTGCTTCAGGCACGACGCCGAAAATGATCAGACGCGAATCACGAATCCGAAGCATCGGTTACGGAGCGATGGTGACGGAGATGATGGTCGCGTTGATGGCGATGATCGCGGCGTGTGTGTTGGAACCGGGAGAATATTTCGCGATTAACACAAAAGGCACGCCGCCTGAAGTCGTCTCAAAGGTTTCTGCGGCTGGGTTCCCGGTCACCGAACAAGGAATGCAGACGCTCGCAACGAACCTGGGCGAGTCCACAATATTCAACCGCGCGGGTGGCGCGCCCACGTTTGCTGTCGGAATGGCACATATGTTTGCGCGGGTTTCCGCCAAGCCGACCGCGTTGGCGCTGTGGTATCACTTCGCCATAATGTTCGAGGCGCTGTTCATTTTGACAACGATTGATGCTGGAACACGCGTAGGGCGCTTTCTGCTTCAGGACCTTCTGGGTCACGTATGGCGACCGCTCGCAAACACCCGTTCATGGAGCGCAAACTTTCTCGCCAGCATTTTGCTGGTCGCGGCATGGGGGTGGTTTTTGTATGCAGGCGTCATCGATCCTCTTGGCGGAATCAACTCACTTTGGCCGCTGTTTGGCCTTGCCAATCAATTGCTGTCGGTAGTCGCGCTCTGTCTTGGCACGACGCTTTTGATCAAAATGCACAAGAGTAAATACCTCTTTGTGACGCTCGTGCCGCTGTGTTTCATGTGCGCCGTCACTTTCTCCGCCGGTTATCTGAAGGTTTTTTCGTCAGATCCGAGACTTGGTTTCTTGAGCGGCGCGCGATCACTTCTAAGCCAGGCATCGACAATGCCCGATCCGGTCAAAGCAGCTGAATTGGTACGACAGGCAGCCGTCTGGCGATTTGATGCGCTGGTTGCCGTTTTCTTCCTGGTGCTTGTAGCGGCGATTGTACTCAGCTCGGCGCGGCAATGGTGGCAGCTAATTCGCGGCACGCGACGCGTCGTTTTGCACGAAAGCGAGTTCGTGCCGATCACCACTGCGCAGCTCGCACAGTTCTAGTCTTAGTACAAATCCCGCCGGCGATGGGCTAACGACTGTACGCGCCGGCGAACCGAGCGCACAAGCTCTTGAGACAAGTCAGCGTGAATCAGTTCTTCACGGTCTGCGGATGCGGCTGCGATCACGACCCCGCGTGGATCGATAATTGCGGAACTGCCACAAAACCACAGGTCGTCATCTTTCCCGACGCGATTCGATGCGATCACATAGCTTTGATTCTCGATCGCGCGCGCTTTTGCGAGCACACGAAAGTGTTCGTCACGTGGAAACGGCCAGGCTGATGAAATAAGGAAAGCACCGACGTTCTGCTCGGAAACTAACTTCCGGAACATCTCCGGGAACCGAAGGTCGTAACAGATGCTGAAACCAAAGCGCAGATCGCCGAGCGCAGAGCTCGCGAACGTATCGCCGGGAGCAAAGCAGGTTTGTTCTTGCACGGGCGAGACCGCATACAAATGAGTCTTCCGATATTTCGCGACTATGTTGCCCTTCGCATCGACCAGAACCTGCGAATTGTAGATTAAAGATCCATCGCGTTCGGAGACGCCACTGACGATCGCCATGGAAAGTTCGTTGGCGATTTCTTTAAGGCTGACAACAAAGCCGGTTTTCCAATGATTGGCGTGCTTCTGGATCACCGGCATCGAGTAACCAGTGTCAGTCATCTCCGGAAAGACGATCAGCTCGGCGCTAGCTTCTTTGGCCCGTCGAGAAAAATCGCGAACTTTGGATCGATTCGCTTCCGAATCGCCGAGCGAGCACGAGATCTGGGCAACAGCTATTTTCATCTTAATGTCATTTTCTGAGCGAAGCGAAGCTGCACCGCAGGGGACGAAGTGGCGCGAGACCAGGCTTTCCATCGCTGATCATTTATTGCCTAAGCTACCACAGCAACAGCCAGAGATGTTTCGCTTCGCTCAACATGACAGCGCTGATTATGAGATGTCCTACGCCGCAATCGGCCTGCGGTAGCCAAAGAATTCGCGCTTCTTAATTATATGCGCGACTTCCGGTGGAACCATTTGTTCCCATCTGTTGTCTCCCGACTGCAATTTTGCAAGCACGTCCGGCGGATGAATTCGCAAATATGCCGAATGATAATCGGTGATTTCTTGGATGTACTGGTTGTCGATCAAATACTGAAACAACGAGCGCAGGTTAGGCGCGACGTCGATTTGCGTTGCCGTGATGATCTTTCCGCGGGCCTGATCAATCATCGGGTAGACGTAAAGTTTTAATCCGCCTTTGAACATCCGGCCGAGCGCCTCGAGAATTCCGCCTTCCAAATTGGTGTAATACTTTTCGCCTAAGATTTCGATCAGACTAGGCACGCCCATGGCGAGTCCGATCGCCCTGTTCGTGTAGCGAAAAAGATAAGCCGCGAGCCGGTAATATTCGCGGAACCTCGAGATCAGAACCGTCCGCCCAAGTGCGCCGAGGATATCCACGCGGGCCAGAAAATCGGCATGATCGACTTGACCATCGGCAAGCAAATTTTCCAGCGTCATTTCCATGAGCACTACGAGGTCCTCTTCCGAACAATCGCAGTGCTTCAGAAAGACGCGCCGCGCCCCATCCAGCATGTCGTTGGTGGCGTAAGTGACAGGTCGAAAACTCCCGCGCTCGACCAGGATCGCTCTTTTGTAAAAAACCTCGGTAGGCTGAACGGTCTCGCCATCCGCCTTGAACATCACTGCATCTGTCAGACCCTGGCTGACTAACTGCAAACTCATCAATCGATTGTCAACGCTTTGAAATAGAGGCCCGGAAAATTTGATCATGTCCACTTCGATTCGCCCCGGTGAGAGATTTTCCTGAAGTGAGGAAATCAGTTTTTCCGGCTGGCGACAGTAAAACGCGCCGTGGAGAAGATTCACCCCGATGACTCCCAGAGCTTCTTGTTGGTCGACGTTTGCTTCGTCAAGTAACCGAACGTGAATAATGATCTGGCTTGGTTGCCCCCGGGGTTGGGCCTGAAACCGCACGCCCAGCCAGCCATGCGATTCATTACGCTCCTTGAAACTGCGCGCCGCGACAGTATCTGCGAAGACAAAAAACGTTTTCGCGGCGCCGAATTTTCCATCCAGTCGTTCTATCAGAAGATCATACTCATGATCGAGCATTGTCTGGAGCCGCACACGGCTAACGTAGCGGTCGGCCGGTCCGTAAATGGCGTCGCTGAATGTCATGTCATAGGCAGACATGGTCTTGGCGATTGTGCCGGCTGCTCCGCTCACGCGAAAGAATCTGCGCGCTACCTCCTGTCCCGCGCCAATTTCCGCGAAGGTGCCATACCTCGCCGAATCCAAATTGATATGGAGGGCCTTCTCGTCGGTGCCGATCTCCATCTGAGCGTTCATATATTTCTCTAACGGGGATTCACGACCGTCGCAAATCGTGATGCTACGTACAATTTGTAGGGCGTCTGAGTCACCGCCTCTTGGTTGCGCGTAAGCCGAGCGTCTGGCACAGACGCCCTACAAAAACTGTTACATCCGCACCTGCTCGGCATCCTTCGCTGAAATCCAGCCACGCACATCATTCGGCAGCGCGGCGTACATCCAATCGCCACGCGTGCTTAAAATCTTGATTTCGCTGCCGGGCGGCAACGCAAGAACACTGTTGGCCGTATCCGCCGTGGCCAGCCGCGCCTGCACGTTCTTCCCCGTCACGATCGCTAGCGCGCGTCCTTTGCTGCCATTGCTGAGGGTGTGAATCGCCCACGCAGCCACAGCGCACACGAGCAGGCACAAAATCGATAATGATATCAGCGCGGCGAATCGGCGACGCGCGAAAATCAGTGCGACAATTCCAAAAATCCCCAGCCAAAAAGCACCGGCGGCAGCGATACTGTACTGATTGATGCTCGCAAATTGGAGGGATCGCTCCAGCCGGCTTGGTTGCAGCTCCAACGCGCGAGACTCGTCACGCGCGATCTGCAAATTCGCCGTGGCTTCTGGATGATGGAGGTCCAACGCTAGGGCGCGTTCGTAATTTAGAATGGCGCGGCCAAAATCGCCGGTCCGAAAGTAGGCGTTGCCCAGATCGTAAAATAAATTTGCGTTCCGTTCCCCTCCGCGGACCAAGCCTTCGTAACTGGCGATCGCCTCCTTAAAATGGCCTTGTGCGTATTGCTGGTTCGCTTTTGCAAATTCAGCGTTTGATTGCCCGAATCCTATCAGAGGAAAAAATGCGCAGAGTAGAATCATCACCATTCGCAACCGAAATAGTACGCATCGCTGGTGGTCCGGGAGCGCGAGCATTCTGGTCGCCCCCTCCGGCATGTTGCCGGATGGCTTGGCGGGCGTAACGAATTTGCAATCGGTATCGTTCGGGGTGGCAGTCTCGCCGTGGATTCGCGCCAGAATGCCGCGAATAGCCGGCAACATGCCCGCGCCCCCCAAACATGCACGCTGTGAATCGTCGTAACTAAAACGTTGTTCCAGACTCATGCTTTCAAATTCTCAATCAGGTCCAGCACGTCGCGCCGGTTTTCCGGCGAAATTCTGCCCGGGCCATTATGCGTTCCGCTGTATTGCCACTCATCGTTTTGCTCGAACAAACGGCGAAGCCGGTCGCGCGAATCGATATCAAGCTTGAACGTGTCTGCTGCGGTCTCTGCGTCCACGGCGTTTGGATCGATCCCGCGGTTGCCGGCTGCGAGTGCGGCCTTCAATCGAACAACTCGCGATGCTTCAGCATAATATTCGCGCGGGGACGCATCATCACGGCGCAACTTGTGCATCAGCTCCGCTGCTTCATGTTGCAGGGTAGCGACGCGCCGCGCCTCGCGATCGTCCAATCTCGCTCGGCGAATTTTCAACCCCGCGAACACGAACAGCGCCGCCAGCGGTAAAGATTGCGCCGCCCAGAAACCGCGACGCGTGTAAATCGGTTCGAACGATTGCACGGTTCGCGATGGCTCGGTGAGTTGATAGAGGATGTCCTGGGACTTGGTTGAATTCGGAACCGGCGGACGCGCCCGGGCTGCTGTCCCCGGCGAGGAAGCCGGTGGCTGGGCGGCCACATTCGGTGCAGCTGCACCGCCCTGGACAGTGATTGCCATCGGCTCGCTGTGAAGCGTTACATATTGTTCTTTCGCAGGATCGAAATACGAAAATGCGAGCATTGGCAAATTTTCCCTCTTCTCGTTAGGCGAAACGACCATCTCGAAAGTCTTTGTGCCGCTGATCCCAACTTCATCGTCCTGCTTGAACTTCGACGACGGCGGATATTTATGCCAACCGCGCTCATCCTCGAACAGCGGCGCATTTACCCGATCGAAATTGCCGCGTCCCGAGATTGCTGTGGTGACTGTGATGGGATCACCTACCTGCACGCTCTTCGGCTTGGCATCGGTTGCCATGGTAAAGCTTCCAATCGCTCCTGAGAAACTGGCCGGCGCATTTGGTGGCAGCGGTCTTACTTCAAGCGCCACGGGATCACTGCTGATCTGGATGTCACGACGTTCGCCGAATTGCGCAAATGGATTGGAGAAAAACGGATCCGAAAAGGGGTCGTCGAGATCGAATAAATCGAAGGGAGAACGCGAACGCGGCGCGCTTCGTTTTCGCGGAACGACGATCTG
>DATFXC010000090.1:0-8942 GCA_035258625.1 Candidatus Udaeobacter sp.
TCGCCGCGGCGCGAGCCGCAGAGCTACAATGTCCAACAGAGGAATGTCCTAAAATGATACGTCCTCAAGTCGTTAACGAGAAGACCACAGAATTACTGACCGTGATTCTCCAGGCCAATCTGTATCTTTCAGTGGTGAGAACCAGCTTCGATATTCTAATTTTTTGCCAGTAAAACCGCTCACACGACGCCCGCTCCGACCGACGGGCGCTCAACTTTGTTCAATGTGGGCGTGATCACAGCCATCGCAGCTTTAATTAGTGCGCTCGCCGCATTGGTCGCTGCGTTCCGGAAACCTGATTGAAAGGCTGAGGGGGTAAGCCTGAGGGGGGGTGATAGATTGCCCCCGGAAACTCGATGCGCAACGGTCTGACCATTGGGCCAAAGAATGCCCTGCATGGACTTTGTGTCAGTACTTGGCTCTGACCCCCTTCTTCTTTCTTTGCCTTTTCGGAAACAGTCAAATATTAAGGCGTTAATCGTTGATCCAGAGCATGGGAACGATCAAGAAAGGCGGCGTCATTGCATCTGATGGTAAGCTTGCCTGCCCTGATTCACTGTTACATTTGGCTAATGATTTAGAGTTTCTGGCGAAACAAGTTCCAAGAAATTGGACGAAATTAGTGACGCTGCAAATTGGCTGCAGAGTGAAATCTAAACATTTGACTTCTCCTCTCGAGCGTTGCAGCCAGCCTTTCCTTCGGTGTTTCTGAAGCGGTCGGGGTACACGCGGTACACGATTTGTTCGCCGATTAGCAGCCCGAGAGCCATACTCCCAAAAGCGGCAGCGACCCAAAATCCACGGAGGCCCGACTCGTGAAGCCGAAGCAATCCGCCAACAAACATCGCAAATAGATACCGACTCGAAAGGAAAAGTGCTTGGAAGGGATCCCTCCAGCAAAACGGCGACCGATTCCAAGCGGGCCGCCTATACCGCCGTCGCGAGAAATGGACCCAGCCCACAAGAAGCATCGGAAGTAATACAATGAGTAAAATACACAAAATGGCCTCGGCATTGGTTTCCCCTAGTCTCTTAGGACTCAACTCTCCGTAGCCAACCCACACGGAAGCGACCATTAACGCCCCGTTAACAAACGTCCAAACGTTGCTATCCCTAAAAGCGAATTCTCTCTTTCCTTTCGGGCTCACATCCAACGCCTCCCTCTTGTCAATGCTTGAACGTACCGAGCAGCCTGTTGCGTGGGGTCTGAACTTTCCAAAAAGCGCTCCGAAGTGATTCTTCCTCTGCCAAGATAGTCATGGGAACAATGGGTGGACCAATCCTTGTCCCGCGGTATTGCTCGCGAACGCGAATGCTTGTGCCGTTGCCTGTTGATTCGCGAGGTATACGCTCCAGCCGCCGGCGTTTCCCCAACCAATCCCTTGGCCATAACCCCATGGGGCAAAGCCCGGGGCGTAATTAAAGGGATTCCAGTCAATGCCCCCGCCCGCAAAGCTACGGGGACCGTCGCTCGACCACGGGCTTCCCCCTCCTACTAGACCCGCCCTGCCGCCGTACCGGTTCGTCGTCGAAAAGTCAAGTGGTGTGCCAAGAACGGTTACTCTCTCCTCTCGGATTAAATTCAGGTTTGAATCGTAATATCCCCCATAATCTGCGGTGCCATTTCCCGACCACGGAACAGTCGGCACAAGTGTTTGGTTGGGAATCGTGCCTGTTCCGAGGTAACAGATATAACCTGGGCCAGCAAAACCAGCCCGCCCACCAATCACGTTGCGCGTTACACCTGGACCGAGTAGCTTTGTTTCTCCAGTATCTACGTTTTTCCGAATTCCACCGGTGAACGGCCCAACTCGGCCAGTCAGATCGAGGCGGTTCCCCGCGGGCCCGACGTTATAGCTGGATCGTGCTCCAAAGAAGCCATTCCCCCACCCGACAGTACCCTGGGCATTTATGCTTGTCCCTGCTGGTTGCGTTCCCGAATCGGCTAAATCAAGGCTAGCTACAAGGCCCCCGCCAACCCCTCCGAAAAGACCGAAATTCCACTGGCCAGAGTTGTGACCAATTGTAAAGAGCACCCCCCAGCCGTCGCCTCCAAAGACTGTGAACTGCCACAGCCCGGAAGGATCCATCAGGTTCACTGGATTGTTACCACAATAGCGATACAAATTCGTTGCGTCGCCATCGAAGTCGATTGGGTCGGGCTGGAGGAAGCGGCCGAGGTCGGGGGAGTAAAAGCGGTTGCGCAGATCATACAGGCCAATGTCGCTGTACCATTGCTGGCCGGTGAACAGATGGCGGACGCCAAAGGCACTGCCACTGATTTGCTGATCGCTTGCGTCGTAGAACACCGGTGTCCCTTGCAGATCGTACCGATACCACTCCAGCAAGTGGCCAGTGGCGTCAGTTAGATGCGAGGTGCTGCCGCTGCCGTCATGATAATAATAATTGCCACTGGTGAGATTTTTGACCAGTCCGTCGGCGTCATACAAGTAGGCCGCAGTAATTGTTCCGTCCGCGTAATATTCCTCGATCAAATCCCAGCCGTCCCACACGTTGTAAGCTGTCGGCTGACCCGTGACGCTCCGGCTTACCTGCCGGTTCAAGCCGTCGTATGTGAAGGTCATTATCACACCATTCTTGCTCGCTGTGAGCAAACGATTCTGTGCGTCATAGAGGTAGATGGAGCCGTCAAAGTCAGTGGTCATATTCCCGTTATAATCGTAAGTGGCTGGCTCCTGCGCCGGAGGAGTGGGCGTCGGGTCTGGGCCCATAAGGTTATCCTGCAATCCACGTCCGATGTATTGGTTTAGATTATTAACCGTGTACGTCTCCAGCCAGCCGTATGGTGCAAACGAACTTCGATTTCCGCTCCAATCATAAACGATCGTGGGATCGCCTAGAGGCGTGGTATCCGGATGTGGAACGTCGAGCAGCACGGCGATCACCTGGTCGTTGAGATCATATCCAAAAACGTCCCCGTTGCCACCATCGCGCTTGGTCCATTTGCGGTTACCCACCGAGTCGTAGTCATAGTCGAATGTGCGCGTTGTCCCGTTGAGTGCGTGGGTAATCCGCGTCACCCGATCCACGTTATCGTAGATGTAAGTGCTCCCCGTGCCATTGGTAGGGGTGTGCGTGGTCAGATTGCCCCTGGCGTCGTAACCAAACGTGGCGTAGTTCGTCACGGCCTGGAGTTGGTTCCGTCCAGTGTAGGTGTAATTAAATGTGTAGTTGTCTGGGTATTGAGTGCTCGCCCGGTTACCATCGGCATCGTAGGTGTAAGCTACCGTCTTGGAGCTTCCGCTGGTGATAGACTCGGTTTCCAGCCGGAGCAGACTATCGTTGAAATATGCGCTGGTAATGGTGGCGTTGGCGTTATTGACGCTGGTCAGGCGGGACGCTGCGTCATAGCCGAAGCTGACGCTCGGAGTAAGCCCACCATCGTTCCAACTGAACCCGGTCATCCTGTTCAACGCGTCGTAGGTGAAGGTTTGTATGTCGCTGTTGCGATTCGTGAAGCTCTGGAGACGGCCCACCGTATCAAAACTCCATTGCTCAGTGCGGTCCACATTGTACGAATCGAGTGGATATTGGACTTGCGTCTTTCGCCCCATGTTATCGTAGCTATAAGTGTACCCATCGGTGCTCCATGTGGACACCAAGCGTGGGTCCTGCATCGTGTAGAGCAAGCCAGATGTGTAATAACTGTACTTGGTCACAGCATTCGGATCAGGGTTTTGCGTGGCTGTTTGTTGGGTCACACGGTTCATGGCGTCAAACGTGTCATACCTGATGACCTGGCCATTTGGACGGGTAATACTTTTCTTTCGCCCCGCGGTATCATAGGTCAAGTTGGTGGCCTGGCCGCCGACAGTGATTGAGTATGGCCGGTTCCGTTCATCGTAAAGTGTTGACACGTTGTTGTGATTAAGAGCATTGGTTATGGACCTGAGGTTGCCGACATTGTCATATCCGTAGCTGGTCGTGGCGGCATCAACCCTTCCATGCGCCACCGTCACAGAGATCTTACGCCGGTTGTCATCGTACACGGTCTTTGTCTTTTTACCGCTGGGAAGCACCACCCAGGTGACATTGGAATCGGTGTATCGGTAATCGTCGCCAACGCCGTTGACGTCATAATAAAAATGCGTGGTGTGCTGGCTGTTGTCGCCTTAGCCGCGCACGGGCGGGGTCACACTTTTCAGCCGCCGGTAATCGTCATAACTATAACTAGTCATGTGCCCGAGCTGATCGGTTCTACTCTGCAATGTGCCATCCAAGTTGTAGGCACTAGTGATTGTATGCCGAATGCCATCGTTGGGATCGGTCGCCAGCCTGGTGAGAGTAACCTGTCCGCGATCGTTGTACTCCCAGTTGATGGGATGGTTAAGAGCGTCCAAAACTCCGTTTACCCAGTCGTGCCCCTCGTAAAAGTACTGGATACTCGGGTTACCAGAATTTCTGTGATACGGATCGGAGTAGTATTGTAGCCGGTGGAACCCGTCGTAAGCGAACGTTTCGGTGCCCCCGGTGATCATTCGGTGACTGCTGAGCTGATAAAAATGAGTGGCGTCGTAGGCAAAGGCCTCATCGCCGCCATCGGGATAATCAATGCGGCTGGCCCGGTTGTTGCCGTCGCGAGTGATGGTGGTAATCTGACCGTTTTCGCCCTGAATCGTGTGAAGATAATAGTTGTTCGTATACGTGTAGTTGATCGTCGGGCGGGCATTTCCCTGGCCGGGAGTATCTCCTGGCGTGAGCGGAAATTGGACCTGTAGCACATTCCCTGTGACAATGTCGTTTGTGAAATCGGTTCTGTGCCCGTTGCGATCGATCACATAATTGATGTACCTATAGCCGTCGTAATTTTGCGAGGCGCTGTGATTGTAGAAATCGGTGCAACTGAGCAGATACCCGTCCGTCGTGTAGGTGAAAGTCCGTGTCTTGCCATCACCGCGTGTCTCAGTGCGCGTCGTGGCACTGGGAACAGTCAGTGTGCTCACCGCAGCGCCGACGTTTGTGCCATCATAATAGTTTTCGCTGCTGATCTGCCCATACACTGCGTGATTGCCCGTATAATTGTCAGCAGTCCGGTAGGTGTAAGCGATTTTGTGCATTGGGCCGGGATAGATCGGATCATCGCAGGTCCACAGTAGCGGCGGCATGTCCTCGCCGCCTACACTCGGAGCCACGTATTGATATCGCGCTGTCCAGTTCGCATTGCCGTAATAGACCACGGACCCCAGCCACAAGTAGCCGGCGGGGTAGTTATACTGCACAGTACGCCTGCCAAGACCGTTAATGAATTCCTGCACCTGAGAAATCCGTTGGTTGTTTGGGTTCGCGTAAGAGAATTGCAGGTAACGCCCAGCCGGTTCTGTCACTCTCGTTAGCCGCTTCTTTCCGTTGCCGTAGTTCTCCCAAGTCAACGTCGTTTCTAATCCGTGGGGATCAATGATGGCGACGGCCCGATATTTGTAAAACCACTGCCCGTTCAAGCTGTTTTGCGTAGCTAAGAATTTCACTTTGCCACCATCCGGTAAAATCAGAAAAGCATACATGTTGCCTGGCGGAGCAATTGGCGCCACACGGTCGCGCACGCCCGCCGAGCCGGCGCCCCCTCCCAGCTTCACCCGGTAATAGCCAGGGTCCCACGGAGCAGACTTAAACGTTTCCACCCGACCATCTGGAGAATCGACGGTGTACTGGGTTGGCGGCAAATTGGAACCGTTTCGCGGTGGCGAGTCTTCCATGATCCAATTGTAATTATGATTCCAGCCGCCCGCATAACCGAATACCTCAGTCGTGCTCGGCGTGCGAGAGTTGGCTGTCCGTACTAGCGCCAGGGGATAGTCGCCTACAGCGCCAGCCACCGAGATATCAGTGATGGCGCGAGTTGCATTGCCGGTGTACGGATCATACCCGCAACCGCCTGCCTGCCCGTTAAAGATGCCGGATACGCCGGTCGGATTGTTGTCGCCCACTTGGGCGTCGAGATCATGAGTGCAAACGGCAAAGAACAGAGCGCTCAAAGCGAGAGCTCGGCTAATGACGCCCCCCAGGGGCGTTGCTACAGGAAAATGAGTCTTCATGGCGTTAGTCCTCCTATTCTCAGCGGCTGGGTACCTCGAACTGCACGACTGCGATGATGTGTGGCGAGTCCTCGTCGGCGTTGGGATCGATCACAATGACGCGGTGCAGTCCCGGTCGATCGCTGACTTGAAATGAAAAGGAGAGGTTACCGTCCGGATCGATGGCTGAATCGGCTGTTTGCACAACACCGCCATCCAGTGGCCGGACCGTCACTGCCTTACTGGCAAGGTTCAGGGGAAATTGGAGCGAGACATCCGAAGTTGTGCTCGGATTCACTGTCACCGCATCGAACTTTCCGGTTGTGCTGCTGCCGGCCTGAATGATCTGCCGGTCGTATGTGATTTGATCCGACTGCGCCACGCCTTGTGCAGTGGCCATGCAACAGCTGCCAAACCAGAGGAACGAGGCCGCTAAAACTAACATTATTTTTTTCATGTTTTCACCTCGCGTCGAGAATAAGCGAGCCGCTGACCGTCTGTCTGTCGGGGCGAATCCCTGAATTTTTGGCTTGGTTTCTGTTGGACTTCGCCCTACAAAACGGCTGCAACTTAAGATAAATCCCTTAGGTGACCAGGATATGCAGCAACGCAAAGACAAACGGCACGCTGCACGCGCTTGAACCCGCAACGCAACATCGGAGAAAAACGGGGCTCAGGAAATAGATTTGCGTACGGATCAAAGAAATCCCTGACACAAAAGCCCGACGAGGTATCGGGGAAACGCCCGACAAAAGCAAAAGTGCTCGTTGTTCATCGAACAGGTTTCATTCGATCCGGTGTGCTCTCGCTAATTGCGAAAAGCATGCAGTTTGTGGTGTGCGGCGAAACGGACGAAGCGCCTTTGGCTCGCGAATTGTTTCGGCGTCACAACCCACCTATCGTTCTGATTGGGCTGAGGCTCTATGGTGCTGACGGGATACAGTTGATTAAAGAATTCAGGAGCCTGAATCCAGCAGCCACAATCCTTGCCCTTTCCGAGGACGCTGATGCGTTTTCGGCTCAACGCGTGTTCAGGGCGGGTGCGCGAGCATACTTGAGTGTCGAGGATGCTCCCGAACTGCTCCGGGCGCTCGAAGAAATCTCAACCGGCCACGCGTACGTCGGCGCGAGCGTATTGCCGCTTATCCTAAGCAACTTCGCAGCGGGCACTAAAAATTCGCGCAGTTCGGATATCAACAGCTTGAGTGATCGTGAGCTGGAGATTTTCTCCTTTATCGGCAGGGGGGTGAGCGTTTCGGAATTAGCGAGTCAATTGCATGTAAGCGTCAAAACGATTGAGACACACCAGATGCGCATGAAGGAGAAACTGGCGCTGCATAGCGCCGCCGAGTTGCGGCAAAAAGCTCGGGAATGGCTAGCTAGATCTGCCGTGAACCGAATACGCGAAGATCCCGAGTCAGACAAAGCAAACGGATCGCGTTTTTGCGTTGGGTTCAGAAAATCCACATTCGTCGCCAGCAGCGCCAAGGACGCGCTTTGAGAATTTAATGCGACCGCATAAGGTGATCGCATGCGCGCGCCAGTGTATGCGACGATTGCTGTTGTCACACTAACTTTCATCACAAGGGCTGCTCCGCTTTCCGAGGCTGAGCTCAAAAATCTCCTTGCATCGATTCGGCAGAACCGGACGACCCAGGCGGATTTTCAGGAAGAACGAGTGCTTCGGCTGATGAAAAAGCCGGTGCTAAGTTCGGGTACAGTTTCGTTTCAGCCACCGAACAAGTTCCGGCGCGAAGTGAAAGGCAATTCGCCCAGCGTCACTGTGAGCGATGGCCGCGAGCTGTGGATTTATTATCCGAACTTCAAATCGGCCGAGCGTTATCCGTTGGGCAAAGGATCGCCACTGGATGCTACGGTGGCGGCGATCAATTCCGCGCTGAATTTGGAAAACATCGAAACGAGTTTCAACGTCGCTGCGACCAAGACCGATAGTGGCCACGAGTTGCAACTGCTGCCGCGCACCGCGGCGATGAAACGAATGTTTCAAAAGCTTGATCTGCGAATAAGTGAGAAGTTCCGAGTCGAGCGCACTGACATGCTGTTGCCGAACGGCGACCGCATTGTGACCACGTATTCAAACCAAACGCGCGAGCCGATTCCTCCGTCCACGTTTGAATTTAAGCCGCCGGCCGGGACGGAAGTGACCACGCCGCTGGGACAACGATAGCCAATGCCGAAGGAATGGCACAGGCTGAATAATTGCAGGGCCTCTCTGCGAAACCCCACTGCGTCTGACACAAAGCCCTACAACTTTCGTGTTTCGGATTTGTCAGTCGAACTTACTTCGTAATTCGGCATTCGGATTTCGTCATTTTCAAATTCGTGTCCATTCGTGTCTCTTCGTCGTTAGAATCTCGGACCACCCGCCCATGCTACGAGTTTGTTTCGCAGCCTTCATCGCGACGCTGATTGCAACTCGGTCGGCAGATTGCGCGGAGCAGTCACTCTGGATGCGCGAGTGCGTAGCGCTCGGCAACGTCGCGCAGGATCTCATAGCGGTTCAGCTCGCATATAACGCTCAGTTCCGAGGATGCAGCAACGTGCGTCAGGACAAGCGGGAAGCCAATTTTCTGCAGCATGCGGTTCGCCATCGGGTTGTCGGCTTTAGGCTCGCAGATGATGAGCTTCAGATTGAATCGGTCGTAGAAATCGAGCGCCGACAGACAAAACAGGCGCGGGCCGTAGCCCTTACTCCGCAGATCGGCGCGCCACATGTGCAGATGGATGCTGCCGAACTCGCCCGGCACGATGTCCTTGAGCGAAGAATGTCCGATAGTTTTTCCATCGGCGCACCATGCCAGTACGAAGCCACGAAGTTGATCGACGGGAGTCGCGATCATCGCCTCCAGGCCGGAATGCAGCCGGGTGGCCGAGGGCACCCGATCGATT
>DATFXC010000091.1:0-7331 GCA_035258625.1 Candidatus Udaeobacter sp.
CAGCTTGAGGTTTCGAGCGTTATCGGAGTGTCGGAGCACGAGCGAAAGACTCCGCAGCGATTAACGATCAACATTTCGTTTTGGCCACATCAGCAAACGCGCAAAATGGCGGACAAAATTGGCCAAACGGTTAACTATGCAGTCGTAGCCGAGGAGACCCAGAGGTTTGTTCACGATCAGTCGGTCAATCTCATCGAGACACTCGCCGATCGCCTCGCAATGCATTTGCTCAAGAACTTTCCGATCCAGAAAGTCACTCTCGAAATTCGCAAGTTTCCTCTAGAACACGCCAAATATGTCTCCGCAATTGTAACGCGCAGTTCGGCCGTCGGTTGATGACTCGAAAAGGACGCTTCAACAAACCGCAGCAGAAAACGCGCAGCGCTACAGCGAATCCGTCTCGTTCGATTGGTGGCTTTATCAGTATTGAAATCGCAGGGTCTATGGCTCACACCCGAGCGCTCGCGAATCATAACAGCCGCTGAGTGCCGCAAAATTGAGAACGGGTTGCGTGCAATCGAGCAGGAGGTCGAGTCGGGCGAGTTCAAATGGGACCGCACGCTCGAAGACGTCCACATGGAACATTGAAGCAGCGCTGACGAAAACCGAATAGTTCGAATCATTCGCCGCCAGTTCCATGCGTTCACGATTGATCTCTGGATGTCGACAACGTGCGAAGCTTTCGCAGCGACGGACGACTAGCGCGCCGTCTCCCCAGAACGTCGCCACACAAGTCAAGCGTTGACGAGCGAAGCTGTAGGGCGTTTGCCGCTGAACACAGCGGCCACTACAATGGCCGAATGAAAGGCGGTAACTGGAAAACGATCTCAACCGAGCGGCACTTCGCCGATCGGAATGTCGAAGTTGTGACCGATCGTGTGCAAACACCCGCGCGCTCCGACCCCCAGGCATGGACAATCGTGCATCGGAAAGCGGCGGTCGTGGTCGCACCTATGACGCAAGACGGCAAAGTCGTTCTCATTCGTCAGGAACGGATCCCAATTCGGCAGGCAATTTGGGAAATGCCATCGGGTCAGATCGACGATCATGATGCCGACGAGAAGGAAATTAGGAATGTCGCGTTGCGCGAAGTTCGAGAAGAGGCTGGGTATGAGCTTGCCCCGGATGGCCGGCTCGTTTCGTTAGGGCATTATTTTACCTCACCGGGATTTACCGATGAGCGGGGCTATTTGTTTCTGGCATCTCCAGTTCAGCCATGCGAAGAGGGACCGAATCGGGAGGAAGCCGAATCGATTCTCGACTGCCACGAATTTAGTGTGGAGGAAATTTGCCGCATGATCGCCGAGAACGAAATTCGCGACGCGAATACGCTTGGTATTTGCGCCAGGCTCGCTGGGCGCGGCCTTCTGTCGCTCGCACCGCCCTGACTTTTCGTCCCATGGCGCTGCGAGACATCTTCAAATTTCGCGATCTACCAGAGAGCGAAACTTCCAAGCCCTTTCTCGAGCATTTGGAAGACCTGCGCTGGACCATCGTAAAGATGGCGATCACGGTGGGCACTGCGATGATTCTTTGCTTCGCGTTTCGCGCTACGCTGGTGCGAGTGATGCAGGCGCCGTTGCAGGACGTGGGTTCGCAAATCGGAACACTCAAGGCACTGGGCATTACAGATTCGATCGTGATTTCATTTCATTTGGCATTCTACGCCGGGATCGTCCTCTCCTTTCCACTTCTTCTGTACTTCCTGGCGGAATTTGTTTTGCCGGCGCTCACTGCCGTGGAGAAACGTTTTTTGTTTCCAGCGATCGCCGTCAGTTTCGTGCTGTTTCTTGTGGGCGTGCTGGTTTGCTATTTTTGGTTGCTGCCGAAAACGATTCTCTTTTTCTTTCGCGACACCGAATCGCTCGGCTGGGCGCCCACGTGGACGGTGCAGCAGTATTACTCGTTCGTGACGCGGTTCACGATCGGATTCGGTCTTGCGTTCGAACTGCCGGTAGTCGTGCTGGCGCTGGTTCGATTTGGATTGATCACCTACCGATTCATGGCGCGCACTCGCCCTTACGCCATCGTGCTGATCTTTGTTCTGGCAACAATCATCACGCCGACGCCCGACATTCTGACCTTGATTGCCATGGCGCTGCCGATGTGTCTGCTCTACGAAAGCTGCATCTGGATTGCGTGGCTGATGGAACGTCGCGCCCTGAAACGGCTCGGTAGTTAATCGCGTGCAGCATTCCACTCACAATTTCCTCTTTGGCGCGTTTGCGTTTGTGCTCGGCGCGGCGGTCGGCTCGTTTTTGAACGTTTGCATCTACCGCTGGCCGGTCGATCTCTCCATCAATCGGCCGCGCCGCTCGTTTTGTCCGAATTGCAAACAACCGATTCCATGGCATCACAATCTTCCGTTGATCAGTTGGCTCGCGCTTGGTGGCCGGTGCGCAAATTGCGGCGCAAAAATTTCGTTCCGCTATTTCGCGGTGGAACTCGTTACCGCATTTCTTTTCCTTGCGATCTGGGAAAGGTTCCCGTTGCAGGTGGCGATGGCGTACTGGATTTTCGTTTCGTTCCTGATCATCGGAACGTTTATCGATTTTGAGCATTTCATTATTCCGGACCGCGTAACCATCGGCGGAACCGTCGCGGGCGTGGCTTGCAGCGTTCTTGTTCCAGCGTTGATGCAAACAGATTCGCGCGTGGCAGCCGGTGTTCGCGCCGCGCTGGCCGCTGCGCTTGGCTACGTGATTCTTTGGATTGTGCTCGAGGCGGGAAAGATCGCTTTTGGCAGAAAACGGATCCACTTCGACGCGCCAATGCCGTTCATGTGGACAAAACGCGGCGACGACGCCGATTTCGTCGTAGGCACTGAGGAAAGTCTCTGGAGCGAATATTTTGCCCGTGAAAAAGATCGCCTTCTGCTCCATTGCGATGAGGTGCGGATCGATAATTACGACCACGCAAGCGTGACGCTGAGTTTTCGCTACGATCGCGTCAACGTTGACGGCCGCGTGCTAATGCTCGATGACATAACACACATTTCCGGCCTCACGCGCGAGCTGGTAATTCCGCGCGAGGCGATGGGCCGGGGCGACCTGAAATTTCTCGCCGCGATCGGCGCATTTCTCGGCTGGCGCGCGGTTTTGTTCAGCCTTTTCGCCGGTTCACTTCTCGGTTCGGTGATCGGTTTGGTCACGCTTGCCGTCGGAAAGCCTGTTTGGTCAGCCAAATTGCCCTTTGGCCCTTATCTGGCGTTCGGCGCACTCACCTGGATGTTTTTTGGCCAGGTTGTGCTGCGCTGGTACGGGACG
Source organism: Candidatus Udaeobacter sp. (assembly GCA_035258625.1). GTDB lineage: Bacteria > Verrucomicrobiota > Verrucomicrobiia > Chthoniobacterales > UBA10450 > Udaeobacter. Next base: position 3,267 of record DATFXC010000091.1, read on the forward strand.
CTGCTCAGCCCGTAGTGCGATTGCGTCGCCTCAAACTTCGCACGATCAATTTGCACGCAGAGATTGACGGGACGAAATCGCGCACAATTACTGTTAAAGATGGATTTTCCCTCCGGACCTTGGACTGGCTTTTACAATTACGGCAACAGCGCGCGAAAACATCGGATGGATCTCGTGCTGGCATTCACTGATCGCACGATTTCAGGCGACGGGAATGATGATATCGGCCAATTCCTTGTTACTGGCCGTTTCGACCAGACCAATGGTGAGTGTTATTGGACGAAAACCTATATGGGTGCGCACGATGTTTACTATCGCGGGTTTCGCGAGGGCAAGGGGATCTGGGGATTATGGGAACTGCCGAGCGAGTCAGGCGGCTTTCACATCTGGCCGCTGGGGCAGGACGAAGGCGAACAGGATCACGATAGCGCGGAAGAGCCCGCGCCAGTCGAAGCAGTTGCGGGAGTTCTGCCGGGGTCATCCGCCTTCGCCTCAGCTACGGCGGACAGGCCCACCCCGGCTACAGCTGTTGCTGGCCTGCGGAACATCAATGCCAGGTTTATTAGCTCGCACTTCAACCAGCGGCGCAGTCCCCGTGAAATTTGTTTGGCAAGGCGACGGTCCGGAACGAATCCATCGTAAAGTTCTCGCCAGCCAGCGTTTCTTTGTCCGTAATAGCCAGTCATCCATCTGCGGTTCGCCAAAGTTGTCAGCCGGCGACCATAAAAACTCATTATTTTTCGCACCAACTTTCCGCCGGTGCCGCTGAAAGGAAGATGGAGAAATTCGCGTTCCGGGTCGCGATAGACTGCTCTCACCAAGCCGGTGTAGTAACTGCTCACATCGAGCAGCAACGCCGCTGACATCAGCTCCGCGTCTCCCATGTAATAGTATTTGTCCTTATACAGACTCTCGAACCAGGAACGGTAGGTAATGGGATATTGTTCGTTGTAATGACGTACCAGGCTGGCGACGTCTTCCCCCTTCAGACTGCGCGCCAGCAAATCCGCGACGTAGTAAGAAGTGTAAGAACAAAAATCGAGGCCCGGACTGTAAAGCGGATCGATGAAACCGGCCGCGTCTCCCACCATGGCCCAACCGTCACCGCAAACTTGTTCGCTGTGATATGGCAGCATCGAGAGCGCGTGCACGTCGCCTTCAATCACATTTGCTGCGCCGAAAATCTCGCGGCCGACGGGATTGCCCAGAATGTGCGTGTGCAATCGTTGTCCCAGAGTTGGTCCATCTAGAAATTTGAAAATGCGGCTGTCGTAAACTATACCGGCGCTGACATCGCCGCCTTGCAACGGAATGATCCAGACCCACCAGCCCCGTCCAAAGAGATGGTTGGTGGCCCATTCTCGGGCGGTTCGACAACGGTTCGCGTAATCGGGGAAACGTTCCCGCCATTCGTAGCTGTCCCACTCTTTCACACCGCTGAACCGCGCCCACACCGCGTTGATCGGATGGTCGGTATTCGGACGAAAATGGCCAAGCTTTCGCGCGAACGTTGCCGCGCGTCCTGTAGCGTCAATGATCCAACGGCAAGTAGCCCTGCGTTCGTCGCCGTCGACAGCAGCGTTTACTCTTTGGCCGTTGGCGTCGTTTAGCTCAAAGCTGGTGACCTTTGCGGGACGCCATAGATCGCAGCCAGCTCGGCACGCCAGGTCGAGCATGTGCGAATCGAGCTTGGCGCGGTCCACTTGAAAACCGGGCAGGCGGCTCTGATAACGCGTGCCGATCTCGACGCAATTGTCAAAGAGTTGATCAGGCCGCTTCGAAAACCAGAGACGCAATCCCTGTTTCGGCAACTGATGATGACCGAGATAATGCGTCAGACCCAAAATCCGCGTCATGTAACAACTGCTCACCTCCGTGGTCGATTCGCCCACCTTGCGATCGAACGCAGTTGTCTTTTCGATGATCAGGACACGCGCTTCGGGCCGTTTGCGTTTCAGCATAAGCGTCGTTGCCGCGCCGGAAAACGCGCCCCCTATGATCACGACGTCGTAATCGAAATTCATCGCTCGAGGAGGATGGACTTTATACCGCCTCGGAGCAAGCGCGTCGAGTGACGCAGACAATCCTAGCTGCGCGCTATTGCCACGACCGAGCGACTAATTTCGATTGAGCCTCCATCGCCGTGCAGGCAGGATTGCCTGCATCACGAGATGATCTTCACGAACGCGCGCTTGATCTTTCCCGACGGAATTCGCGACGGGCTTGAAGTTGTCGTGCAAGAAGGAAAAATTGCTGCTATCCGCGAGCGGACCCGGATGCGTGGCGAAGCCAAGGTGATTGATCTCAATGGAAATTATCTTGCGCCCGGTTTTATCGATCTCCATGTGCACGGCGCGCTCGGCCGCGACACAATGGAAGCGTCGGCAGAAGCATTTCGCGCGATTTGCGATTTTCACGCGAGTGGCGGCACGACCTCGCTTCTGCTCACGACGGCAACAGCGCCGCTCGACAAAATAGTCAACGTTTTGCGAGCGGTTCGCGATTGTCGTTCAGCCATCTGCGCTATTGCAGGTGTTCATGTGGAAGGCCCGTTCATTTCAAGGGCGAAATCCGGAGCGCACCGCGCGGAGTTCATTAAGGAGCCGTTACCGGCTGCTGTGCGGCAGTTGCTCGAATACGCGGACGTAATTAAACGGGTGACGATCGCGCCCGAACTGCCGGGAGCACTCGAAGCGATCGAGGCTTTTCACGGGCCTGGCATCAGCGTGAGCGGCGGACACAGCGATGCGTGGGATGAGGATGCCCGGGCTGCATTCGATCGCGGGATGCGCAGTGTAACGCACACATTTAATTGCATGACGGCCGCGCGCCGGCGCGGCCTTTATCGGGTCGCTGGTTTGCTTGAATTTGCGTTGAGCGAACCAGAGATCGTTTGTGAACTGATCGCGGACGGCGATCACGTTTCACGGACGTTGATGAAGATGCTCTATCGCGCGAAAGGCGCGAACGCAATTTGTCTCGTGACCGATGCAACCGCGGGCGCCGGATTAGCGGATGGATCGAAGTTCTCGCTTTTCGGCAAGGATTGCATCGTCGAAAGCGGAGTCTGTCTGTTGGCTGACCGTTCAGCGCTTGCAGGCAGTGCCGCGCGCATGATGGATCTCGTACGCACAATCGTGCGCGACGTGAACGTTCCTTTGCATTACGCCATCGCGATGGCGACACAAACTCCTGCGCGCGCGATCAGCCTCCAAAACAAGGGCGGTGTAATGGTCGGAGCAGACGCAGATTTTGTTGTGCTTTCACCACAGTTGCAAGTGGTGCGAACGTTTCGTTGCGGCGAGGAAATCTGGTCACAGCGATAATACGAACTTCGCGATGTCGAGTGCTGCGCGCGGTCGGCTTAACTTGGTGATGTTGCCGGCCCATTCGCGCCATTGTCTTGCGCCATCATCAAACGCGCGCTGCACCTGCGCGACGATTTTCGGTGGCGACTGAGCGATCACGCCTGAATTCGTTTCGACGATCAACCGGGCGTTGCCTTCCTCCTGACCAGCGACGACATGATTGACGATCATAGGACACTTCGCGGCGATCGTTTCCTGTACGGTTGCTCCACCGGCTTTCCCTATGAGCAAATGGTTATCGTGCATCATGCGGGGCAATTCGTCCGTCCAACCAACGATCTTCGTTGGATGACCACGGGTAGCCGCTTCGATTGCTGGCCGGAGTTCATCGTAGCGACCGATCGTGACGGTAAGATCCAAACCAAGTTTCGCGAGCATGCCCACCAGGTCGGGCGCGCCGCGCTTGGCCGCGTTAATCATATACAAAACCCGACGACTCGAATTGCCGGAAGGCAATGGCCGATCTGCGGTAAAATCTGCAAATTTGGGGCTAACTGGAAACCCAAATACCCTGATTTTTTCCGGCGAAACTCCGCCACTCCGCAGCACGCTTGCGCTTTGCTCGTTCGCTACAAGGAAATAATCGGCAGCGCATCGGTACCACGCTGCGTTGATCGTGATGGAGTCGGTGACAACCACGACATTTTTGCAATCGGAAAAGGTTCCCGGGTTCTCGGTAACGATTTGTCGAAGCACA
>DATFXC010000092.1:0-2717 GCA_035258625.1 Candidatus Udaeobacter sp.
ATTTACCGGCGCGGTCTTTTCGGCTCAGGCATTCTTCCAATTCAACAAATTGGGAATGGGCTCTGCTGTGGGTGCGGTCGTTTCCGTGTCGCTGTGTCGCGAATTGGCGCCGGTTCTGACAGCATTGATGGTCGCGGGGCGAGTCGGCGCGGCGATGTCGGCAGAGATCGGCACGATGAAAGTGACCGAGCAGATCGATGCGCTCCGCGCGCTGGCAGTTTACCCAATTGACTATCTGGTGGTGCCACGCACGCTGGCGATGATCATATCGATGCCCTTATTGGTCGCGGAATGTATTGCGTTCGGAATCGTGGCCGGATACCTCGTCGCGGTTTACCTGCTGGGCGTGAACGGACCTTACTACGTCGAGACCATGGTCCACTGGACCCGGCGCAAGGATATCATTATGGCTATGACCAAGGCATTTGTTTTCGCGTTGTTGATTGTCTTCATCAGTTGCCACAAAGGTCTGACCGCGCGCGAGGGAGCGGTCGGCGTCGGCCGGGCCACCACTGAAGCTGTCGTGAACGCGTCGCTTGCGGTTTTGATTGTAAATTTCTTCCTCACGATGGGGTTGAACATCATTTTCCCCGCTGGCCATCAGTGATGCTGCGGGGTTGAGTGTTGCAGGTTGAGAGTTGAGAGTTGGCGTTGCGATGATTGAAGCAGCGCCATCTTCCAAGCCGGTCTCAAAACCGGATCGGATTTCCGGCAATTCGTCGCCGATGATTGAGGTGCGTTCGTTGAAGAAGAAAATTGGGCAACAGGAAATCTTGTGCGGGGTCGATCTTGAGATTTGCACCGGTGAAACGCTTGTGCTTATCGGACGCAGCGGCGGCGGCAAAACCGTTTTGCTGAAGCATTTGATCGGATTGATGGAGCCGGACTCGGGCGAAATTTGGATCCAGGGCCAAAACATCATCGGAATGAACGAGCGCCAGCTCGGCGCGATCCGCGAAAAAGTCGGTATACTTTTCCAAAGCGGCGCGCTCTTCGATTCAATGACGGTCGAGGACAACATCGCGTTTCCGTTGCGCGAAGTCGGCGAGCGCGACCCGAAAGTTCTGCGCTCGAAAGTCGCCCGCATGCTGGAGGTGATGGAAATGGAGGGGCACGAAGAAAAAATGCCGGAAAGTTTGAGCGGCGGCATGAAAAAACGCGTCGGCCTTGCGCGGGCTATCATCCGTCAGCCCTCATGCGTTTTGTACGATGAGCCGACGGCTGGGCTTGATCCCGTAGTCGCTGACAGCATCAATCGGTTGATTCGCCGGTTGCAAACACAATTCGGGATGACCAGCCTCGTCGTCACGCACGACATGAAGAGCGCGTTCGATGTCGCCGATCGCATCGTGTACTTGCATGACGGCCGCGTTTATTTTCATGGAACGCCTGGCGAGCTTCAGCAGTCAACCGATCCGCTCATTCAGGATTTCCTTCTCGGGCGTTCCGAGGGCAGAGGCGATTGACCTCAACCGGTCATAGGTTGTTCCTTACCGGCCTAGATCTTGCGAAACGCGGCTCAAGATAGACAGTATTATCTCAAAAATGAATCGCCACGAAAGAGGTTTGGAATTCAAGGTCGGTATCTTCGTTTTTATCGGTTGCGCGGCCCTGGCTGCATTGGTCGTGAAGTTCGGACGTCTCGGGGAGGGCGTTAAAACGTATTACCAGCTCACGGTTCGTTTCGGAGACGCGAGCGGTTTGCTCAAGGGCTCGGATGTTTTGCTCGCTGGCGCGAAGATCGGCCGCGTCTCAGGTGGTCCACGCCTCGTCCGCGATGGACCGGGCGTGTTCGTGCCTTTGCGCATCTTCGATTACGTGAATATTCCTCTCGGCAGCAAATTCACGGTTGGAAGTTCAGGGTTGCTGGGCGACCGCTTTGTTACCGTCACGCCGCCGACCGGACCGCCAAGTGGCTACGTTCCGAAGAATTCGTACATCGATGGAACGCGCGAGACCGGTATTGACGATCTTACGCGGGAAGGCGGCGCGTTGGTAAACGATCTGCGCACCACAGTCCAAAAGTTAAATCAGGACACGCTTTCGGCGCAGAACATGGAGAACTTGAAGGCGAGCATGGAACATCTGAACCAGGCGACCAGTGCGCTGGCAGAATCCTCCAAGAAACTGGATGGCGTGATCGAGCAGGCGGACTCGACGATGGCCTCCGCAAAAAATGCGGCGGAGGGCTTGCAGGATGCGATCGCCGACACGCGAAAAATTCTGCGCAGCGCCACGCAAGGCAAAGGTTTGGTGGCGACGCTCCTGAATGATCAACAACTGGCGAACGATCTGCACGCGCTTATCACCAATCTGCGCGCACACGGCGTCTTATTTTATCGCGACAGCGCCGCGAGCCGCCAGCCACAACCGCCCGAGCAAACGCAACCGGCCCGTCAAAAGCGAAATCGCTAAGATTGATTAGAAATGGATTGCGGAATGCAGTCCTTTTCTGGTTAAATCCGATCGCATGATTCGGCGATCGTTCTTAAAGCATCTTGCAGCGCTTCCGTTATTCGCAACCGCCACATCTCCCAGTATCAGAGCAAGTACTGCGAAACTAAAAATCATGATCAAGAGCGCCTGGGGATCGGACGACCCGACAAAAGCCGCATTTCCATTTCTTCACAGCGACGCGCTTTCCGAAGCTGGCCACGAAATTCAAATCTTTCTCCTCGGAGAAGCGGTTTCACTGATGCGAAAATCGGTAGCCAATG
>DATFXC010000093.1:0-3912 GCA_035258625.1 Candidatus Udaeobacter sp.
TAAGACGTTTGAAATCGCGCCTTCGCGCGGCTTCAGACAGTTGTTTTATCAGTAGGTCCATTTCCGCGCGTGCACCTGCGACATATTCGGCCACGATCGAAGCTTCGGTCGAAAATAACCGCTCAAGATAATGCTCCGCGGATTTCTTCATTTCATCAATTGCGCCATCCGATCTGAATGCGGCGCGCGCACATGGCCGTAAATCGACAGGATGAGTTTGCCGCCGTCAGCATGACCCTGCCATTGGCTTATCGTTTGAACATCTACGCCGCGTTCGAGTGCGTTAGTGATAAAGAACCGCCGCAAACTTCGTTGCGTGAATGCTGGCAAACCCAGTCGAGCACAAGCACCAGCCAATGCTTTCTTGGCGTCTTTGATTGCAAAGAGCCGCGCGTTAGGACGCTTGCCCCTGCACAATCTTCCAACGAGCGCACGAGCTTGCGGATAAATGGGAATTTGAAATGGCGTCGAAGTTTTGCGCCGATAGACGCTGATGCGATTGCCTTCTAAATCCACGTCGCGACGATGAATTGCCCACAGTTCTGCTTGCCCCAGCCCTAGGAGTCCCATGGCTTCTAGGAAGTCGCCTGAATCGGATGCGTCAGCGTTAAATTCTTGCGACCTCACGTCAGCGATGATTGCAGCGAATTGTTCCCCGTCTGGAGTCGGGCGGACTGGCTCCTTGCGCTTTTGCCAGTTCACTGCCGCCGCCGGAGACTCGGCAAGCAATTTGTCCTCCAGTGCCACTGAAAACATCTGCCGAAATTCAGTAAGGAAGGCGTTACTCTGCGAAGCCCCAATCTTCCGGCGCGAGATAAACGATTTGATTTGGCTGGGAACAATTTTACGAATCAGGACGTCGCTGCCGCCCGGCCACTCGCGCTGAATTTTTTCGCAGATGCTTTTTTTTGTTTTGGCAGTGTGCTGTGCAAGGTTTGGAATCGAATCTTTGTAACGCTCGACTAATTGCGCGAGAGTTACGGCACGCTCATCAGTCCTAAGTCCAAGAAGCGTCGCTAACTCGCGCTTTGCAGTTTCCTTGTCCTTGGTCTTTAGTGAACGCCGATATTCAGTGCCGCCCCGAATGAATCTCGCGTAATAGGTGCCGTTGGAATAGCGATATAGATTCTCGACGCCACGCACCTTTTGAAATGAGATTGCTTGGGTGGGCATTGGGATATAATTTGGACAGCGTGAGAATACATGGATAAAAGGGCGTGTAAAGGATATTTCTCCGTTCCAGCGTAGCTCAGTGGTAGAGCGGTCGGCTGTTAACCGATTGGTCGTAGGTTCGAATCCTACCGCTGGAGCCAAAACTTAAATCGCTCACGACGAGCGACTTCTTCAGCTGGTAGGAACGGAAAGCGAGAATTTTCTACACGCGTTGGAATTGATCTTTGAACTCGCCTTCGGCGACTGGTCAGTGCCGCCAGGGTTAGAGGAAAGCAGTTTCGTAAGATTTCGCGTGCCCAGATTCCCGCCAATCGAGAGGGCCACTTGGCAATTGTTAACTCGTCGCCTTTTGGAATGACTCTGGTCTTTTCGACGGGAATGCGGCTTGGCGAAAATCGCCATCGATACCACGGAATGCACGTGTAGCAGCGACTGTGGTAACTCCGGTGTGGCGTCAATAGGATATGCTTAGTCTGGTCTTTTCTCCTGTCTCTAAAGAGGGAGTAAACGTCAACCCGTATGTAGCACCGTAAAATCCCGCCGACGTGCCGTGGCAATGGGATGTGGTCGTCACCACGTTTGAGCTATGAAATCAAGACACATATTCGCCAGCAAGATTCTTCTGACTCTTGCTTTTGTCTGCGCAATTTCCATCGGCACTGTCGCGCAAGGGAGTCCCGGATTTGGTCGCTTGAGTGTGGAAAGGGCGCCGAACTTCGGGTGGAATCTGGCTTTCCATCTCGAGATCGATGGCAGATCTGTCGCGACTCTCGTACAGGGTCGCCGCTACGACGGATGGCTGCCACCGGGACAGCATGTCCTAACCGTGTACAAGGTGCCATACACAGGCTATGCGGAACCGACTTCAATAACAGTGGACGTCAAGCCAGGGGGGACCTATGAATTTACTGCCACGTGGGATTCGAATCTGGTTTTTCTCCGCCCATCAGTAGGATCGTTGTCCCCGGGGGAGATTTGGCAACTTAGGCCTTAACATTTCCTATGACTAAAACTCATTTGGAGATTTCCGGGCTGGCTCCGGTAGCCGAGCGGCGTTGGAAGCCATAAGCGCACGCGAGCTGTCCGCTACGATACTTTAAGTACCATGAAAGCGTTGTTTTCAATATTTCTCGCGTTCGGCATCTGCGTTGGCAGCCTTCAAGCGGGGCCTGTCCGCACGGCGAGGAACGTGGCGAAAAGTACGGCGATCACCGCTAAGAACGTCGCGCACAGCGTCGTGAAGGGAACAAGAAGAGCTGTGCACACTGTGGTCTACACACTCACGCCGTAATCGGAGCCCGGCGCCCTGAGACAGCGGTGTTTTTGCCGGCCGTAATACGGCTGTTGGTAAGACGAAGTGCGAAGAGACGAAGCGCAGTTTCGAACGCAAAGTGTTTGAAACTGTCGAATCGGGTTTCGTTTGTTTGTCTTTTGGGGAATGATCGCGCAATCGCTTTCGGGCCATCCGATACTTTCGGTACGGGCTCGTAAAGTTGGCCTCCGCATTCTCGCGATTGTTTTCGTTCTCGCGCTGTTCCTGGGTGGCGTTCAGCTGCGCCGTTGGATCGGCGAAAACACGAGGCATGTCCGTTATCAGCACGACATCGTCAACGCTTTCTACTGGGGACAAGAGACCCTGAAAGAAGCGCGCCGTTTATCGCCCGACGACGCGTCTGCCAACTCGTGGAGGGGGTTGTTCCGTGGATATCTGGTGCTCTACGATCGCGTAAAAGAAAAGGCGTACAAGAGCGATTACGGCCTCGATTATCCGCCGCTACGACTCCTGACCATGGCCATCTGGAGCAAACAAGTGCGCGATGGATTTCCGTGGATCGACAATAAACATCCGAAACTTGTTAACCCCTTGTTGAAAATTAACCTAGTCTGCGAACTGGTTTCCGCCACGACGATTTTCTTCCTGGTTCGCTTATGTGTACGGCGCTCATTACACGCGCAATCGACTTGGCCGACTTGGTTATCGCGAGAACAGCGCGCCTCAATCTGCGGTCTCGCCGCAGCCAGCGTGGCGTGGCTCGAACCATCCATGATCCTCGACGCACACGGATGGCCACAGTGGGACGTCTGGATCCTGCCGTTCTATCTCTTCGCTGCCCTCGCGGCCTTGAAAAATCGCTGGTTCTGGTGCGGATGTTTGCTGGCTATGGGCGCAATGTTCAAAGGCCAGCTGTTGTTCGTTGCTGCGTTTTTTGTTCTCTGGCCAATGTGGCAAAAAAAATGGATGAGCGCGCTGCGCGTGCTCGCCGGTTTCACAGCAACCGCGGCGCTGATAGTTTCACCGTGGCTTCTGCGCACGCACGCTGCTTGGACGATGTTCGCTGCTGTTGCTGGTGTCGGCTTTTTATTCGTGTTCCGATGTAGGGTGCCTCATCGAAGTGCGTGGTTAGCCGGAATTCTGGGGTGCGCCGCACTCGTAATCGGCGCGTTGACCGGGGCCAGCTTCGCGTGGTTTGAGATCGGTTTTGTCTATGGCACCAAGCATTATCCGTATCTTTTCATCAGCTCTTGCTACAACTTTGCGTCACTTCTCGCCGGGGCTGGTTGGTCATTAAAAGATGACTTGCTGTCGGCTCATGCTGGACCGCTTCATTTTTATCTCACGTTGCAATGGGCGCTGCGTCTCCTTTACATCAGCGCTGTGGCGTTGTGTGCCCGTGGCGCCGTGCGACATCTGCGCAACCGCGATCCGGGTGTGCTGATCGCCGTGGCCGCGCCGTGGCT
>DATFXC010000094.1:0-12679 GCA_035258625.1 Candidatus Udaeobacter sp.
GCAGGGATCATGGGAACCGGCGGCGGCAACCGAGTGACGATCAAAGACCTCGAAAGTTTTCTGCACAAGATCGAGAACCAGACAGCGCATGAAGCTTCGAAGATTCGCGCCGGCGTGGCCGATGCGATGCGTCGGAGCTGGACACGTCCCCTGTCAACGGTCGGTTCATCGGTGAATCTCGACCCGCTGTTGGAAGATCGGCAGTCGCGCGATCCCAAACCCGGCCTCGGACTGTACGCGCTACGCGCGCTCGCGCTTGCGCTGGCGGAAAATCCAGCAGCGGCGGCGAAATTCATCGGAAACCGCGTAGTGCAATCAAACTCGATCGACGTCGGAATCGCGGTGGAAGCTGAAGACGGAATCATGGTGCCAGTCATTCGCGGCGCAGACGAAACTTCGCTTGCCGATCTCACGACAAAATACAAGGAACTCGTCGATCTCGCGCGACAACGCCGCATTTCGCCCGACATGCAGGCGGGCGGCATCGCCACCGTGTCCAACTTTGGAATTTTCGGAACGGAATGGGGGACGCCGATTCCCCTGCCCGATCAAACGTTGCTGCTCGGCCTCGGCGTCGGCAAAAAGATTCCGTCGTGGGATGAAAGGAAAAAAGAATTTATTCCCAAAACTGAAGCGCAACTCACGTTAAGCTTCGACCATCGCAGCATCGACGGCGGCGGCGCCAGTCGTTTGCTCAAGCGCGTGATCGAGCTGCTCGAACGTCCCAAAGGACTCTGACCAGCGGCGCCTATCATGCAACGCGCCGCCTGGATGCCGCCCACTTGAAATCGCGTCTGATCATTCATGCGGGATTTGCGAAGTGCGGAAGTGCCAGCATTCGGACGGCGCTTTTCCAGAATTTCCGGAAACTACAGACGGATAATGTTTTTGTTTTTGACAAAGATTTGAGGATTGCGCGAACGGCTGCCGATCTGGTCGGTACACCGATATGGTCCCTGGAGCAGGCCAGGAAGAAATCACAAAAACTCGCGCAACGCCTCGGCGCGGAGATTGCGGCAGTGTCCAAGCGCAAGGGAGATCATGTTGCGATCCTCAGCGCCGAGAATCTGGCGAATCCGGGAATGGCGGAGTTGTTCATGAATCTCGACAGTGAGTTCGACATGGATGTGGTCTTCTATCTACGGCCGCAGCTTCAATGGGTACCATCGGCGTGGAAGCAGTGGGGCTTGAAAACGGGAGTGCCGCTCGGCGATTTTGTTTCTCAGTGCATCGATGCGCGTACACCAACCTTCACGCGGGATATCGAAAGTTGGAAAGCCACGCTGCCCGCGGCAAACACGCATGTGCGATTCTTTATCCCGGAATTACTGGCCGGCGGAAATCCTGCTCAGGACTTTTTCAACCTCTTTGGGCTCTCAGAAAAAGAGTTTAAGTTTGAAAGCGAAGCCAGGAATCCCAGCCTGGACGTCTCGATTCTCCATGTGCTGTCGAAAAATCCGCATCTTTTCTCAGACGTTCATGATAACAGACTGACGCTGGCCCTAACGCGCACGCTCTCGAAAAAGTTTCGGTCAACAAACATTCAAATGCTTTCTGCAGAGCAAGAAGCCAGGATCGAAGAATGTTTCCGAGACGAAAACCGGTGGCTCTTGAATACGTATTGTAGCGACGCGGACGTGGATCGTATTTACCAGACGCATTTCATGCCGCGCAAAGCGGACGCCAGATATTCCGATATGACTGAGTCTGAGCTGATTTATCGTTGTCTTGGAATCATCTTGGAATCGATTGCATCCAGCGGCGGCCAAAGCGACACGGACAAAGATAGAAATCAGGGGCAGGATCCCCGTCCAGAGTAGAGCCATGCGGCGATAACGCCCAGCAGGACGATCAATCCGGAAACGGCAGCCAAACCTCCTCCCCACAACAACCAAGCTGGTTTATACGCAACCATAAGCCGCCCATGTGTGCCTGCTGGAACTTCCAAAATTGGAAATAATCCGCGATAAGACGTGACTGCGAATTTCTGATCCCCGATTCGCGCCTTATATCCGCGGAAGTATGGGCGCGAAAAAGTCAAAAGCGCAGGCCGATCACCAGCTGGGACATCAATGTCTGCGTTAACGAAATTTCGGGTCTCATTAATCTGTGAGATCGTCGCCAGCACAAACTGCTTGTTAGGCCGCGAATCGATTGAGGTGACAGAGCGCACGCGCGAGAGCGGCGCGCCGCTCCGGTGAAATACGTTTCCCTCTTCAGTTGAAACGACCAGTTCCCATTCAGAGCTCGGCTGGGGTGTAATACTCACTTCTCGCGCAACGACGACGCCGTCCACGCCCATCAAAGCCAGCTCGCCATCTCTGGCGGCTTGATGATAGAGTAAACGGCTTCCTACGTCAGGATTAATTTCACCATGAATGCTAGTTGCGAATTCGCGCGCCACGCCTGCCGCGCGGACGGGGCTGTAACCATTGATGAATCGCAATCCGGCCCACATCGAGGTGCTCCCCGGCCGCAGGGTTTGGCCGACCGGTCGTGGCTGGTTTATCACAGCATAGGTAAGCTCCGCCCATGGATACACGCTGAGATAAAGCCGCTGCGGATCCAGCGGCGCAGGTTCAAGCAGTTCTTGAGAAAAATTGTATCTGGGAACTCCGCAGTTTGTCGGGATGCAGAGATACGTCGCGAGTAACGCGAAAAATGTGATCGCAGTGGGCAGCCACCGACGAAATTCCGAATTGCGTAACAGAAGTTCGGAACAAAGCCAAACCGCAGCGAGTCCGACAAAGATCCAAGTGAGCGGAAAAGCGTAGGCGCCAGCTGTGTGGAGGATTAAAAGTGCGATGCCGGTGAGAATGACTAAGGCAAGCGCAGTGACAGCAGCGATCGTTGATGGCAATGCTGTCTGCAGCACCTCCGCCGCACAGATTGCGAGGACCAGATGGAAAAATGGCAGCCATCGAAAACTCCAACGGAACAGGCCGGAGGTTGGAGTGATGCAGAGTAAGAGCACGATCAAGAGCAGGATCACCTCCCATTTGATTCGGCTAACGATCAGTCGCGGACGCCAGATCAATGTTGCAACAAGCGCGGAAGCCGCGACTAAACCGCATGCCAATTCCGCGGCCGAATGCGGGAGATTGCGCGAGGAAAAGTCGGTCCAGTTCACCGTCCATGATGGGAGAATCAATCCCGGCAGTGCCGCAGGCGGAACGCGCCACTGCCAATGTGCTGCGGCCGATTGCAACTCCCGTGCTGAACCCTGAACCAGATCAAGCAGTGCCAGCCATGCGGGCGCGGAAAGACCGAAACCGAGCGCTACGCCGATGAGCATTGGTAGAACCGAGCAAATATTGCGCGTTTGGACCAGTGACTTAGTCGACAACCAGGCAACGAGGAGCAGCAGCATTAAAACCGTGTAGGGGAATCCGCCCGTGACAAGCAGATAAACGAACGGCGCCGGCCAGAGGAATCGCCATTTCGTTCGTCGTGAATCCACAGCGCGTTCCCCTCCCCACCACGCCCATGGCAACCAGGTGAACGCGCCGAGCGCACCGAACCAATCCGTCGCGCCCCAGCAGATGATCCAGCCGTTTAACGAGGCGATCATCGCGGCAAAGATGGATAAGGCGACGGAAAAACCACGATCTCGTCCGAGCAAAAACGCGCCAATCGCGAGCAAAAACAGGTGCGTGATCGAAACCGCAGCAGCCTGTTGTGGAAATGTGAACGGAAATTTCCACACCAGAATGATGACCGCATTCACAAACATGGAAAACGTGCCGTACTGAAATTCGCCCGCGAGATTGCCGCAGACCCACGAGTACGGACTCAAGATCGGCCAATGACCTTCGGACCAACCGCGTGCCATGTCGGCGAACACAGGCAGCACCGACAACTCATAATCGTCATTCCAAAAAACGAGCGGATCGTGCCGTAGCAGTATCAGGCAAAAGGCAACGGCGAGTAATCCGGCGGAAAGCGCGCCGGTAAGATTTGGCCACAGATTAACACGGATTTTCACAGATGCAGAAAAAGCATTCCGTGAATCCGCGTTTCATCTGTTTTCATCCGTGGCGAGCAAAAATTTCACAGCACCACCGGCTTGCCCTCGGTCATCACCAGCACATTTTGCTCGATGCCGTGCGCGCGCGCTGCCGCAAGCAATCGCTGCGGCGGTTCGTGGAGCGGCTCGAAACCGAGAGGGAACGTCCCGTAATGCATCGGAATTAAAGTTTTCGCACGCAACTCCAGAAAAGCTTTTACAGCCTGTTCCGGATTCATGTGAACTTCGCGGCCGGTGGGCGCGTCATAAGCGCCAATGGGAAGCAACGCGAGGTCGACACTGAAGCGGTCGCCAATCTCTTTGAAGCCGGGGAAATAGGCTGTGTCGCCACAATGAAAAATCGTGCGGCCGTTCGACGCGATCACAAACCCACCGAAATCGCGGTGCAAATCCGCAAGAAACCGGGCGCCCCAGTGGTGACATGGCGTGAGCGAAATCTTAAGCGGCCCGAGTTCGACCGTCTGCCAGTAATTAAGTTCGTGCACGATGTGGAAGCCTAGATCATGCACCAAATTGCCAACGCCCGTTGGGACCACAATCGGTTGGTTCGCAGCTACGCGCCGCAGCGTGCGCCGGTCAAGATGATCGAAATGGGCGTGCGTCACCAGGACAAAATCAATGGAAGGCAAATGATGGATTTCGAAGCCAGGCTGTTTCAATCGTTTGATGACCTTGAGCCATTTGGACCAAATCGGATCGATCAAGATGTTCACCTCGTGCGTTTGGATGAGAAATGAGGCATGACCGATCCACGTAATGCAGATCTCGCGTTCGCGGATCTTCGGAAATTGCGGCGGCACGTATTCGCCGGATCGCTTCACGAACAGCGATGGAATCAAAACACTCGTCAGGAAATTGCGCTTGTGCCAATCTGACCGCGGACGCAGCCGGACGCGGGTGGAATGCCGCACCCGTGGGACAGGAGCATCGTCGTGCGACATCTGGCGAACAACATTTCGCCGGCTTTTTTTCGGAAAGCGAATTGCCACGGTGTTGAAAGCATATTGGACAGTTACAAAGTGGAAAGCGTTAAAACGTTACAAACTTCAGATGTGGCGATCCACCGAGCCGTTTGACGTTGCAAGCTTCTAACCTTTTGACCTTGTAAGTTTCTACATCCGGCGTTCAGTTAGTCCCTTCACATGCGGAGCTGGAGAGTCTGCGTAACACTGTTTTTGATTTGTTCAGCCGGGATAGCGTCCGAATCGCGCTTGCCGTTGAGCACTGTCTTCAAGGGACAGGACCAATTCAACCGGCTGGTCGCAAAGGCAAAAGCCGAGAATTGGAAATCTCTATCCATAGGAGATCGCACCGCGGCAGTCGGGAAAGCGCTGGTAGGCATCCGCTACAAACATTTCACTCTGGAGATTGACAACCGGGTCGAGTCGCCTTCGGTGAATTTCAACGGAATGGACTGCTGGACGTTTTTCGAAACGGCACTTGGATTTGCGCGAATGTTAAACGAACCGGAATCAAATTGGACTCCCGAACGCCTGCTGTACTACATCGAAATGGACCGCTATCGCGGCGGCCAATGCACCGGCGATTACCTTTCACGCCTGCACTACTTGGAAGATTGGCTTTACGATAACGATCGCCGCGGCCTCGTTGAAGATATGACGCGTCAGCTTGGCGGACGCAGCGTCCCGCATTCGGCGCGCGAGATGAGTGTTGGCTGGCGGCATTATCGCTATCTTGCTGCGAATCGCTCGTTACTCGGGCCGCTTGCGCGCATGGAAGCAAATGTGTCGTCGCGCCCGCTGTATGAAATTCCAAAAAGCCAGGTCGCCAAAATCGAGCCGAAATTGCGCAGCGGCGACATCATTGGAGTGATTTCGCGCGAGCGAAACGGACTCCATTCGACTGCACATGTGGGGTTGGCATTGCGCACCAGCGACGGCGTTTTGCATTTCATGCACGCTTCGTCCCCCAGCAATTACGGCAAAGTTGTCGTAGATGACCAGCTCTCGAAATACCTGTATCGCTACCGCTCCGACAGCGGAATCCTAGTCGCCCGACCGCTGCGTTAGGATTCGTCGAACTTATCCAATTCGCCGAGCAACTTTTCTAGTCGTTCCACGGCCTGCTCAGCATCCACACCGTGTGCTTCGAGCGTTGCGTTAGCTCCGCAATCGAGGTTGGCGCGTAAGACCTCGATCAAGCTGGAAGCCGAATACCGGCCGTCAGCGGTGACAAGCCAGATTTCGGACCGAAAAGTCCTCACGTGTTTTACAAAATGAGCGGCAGGGCGCGCGTGCAGTCCCAGCTTGTTGCTAACGCGCACCTCGCGCCGCGCACACACAGGCGCTCGCTTTTGCCTGAAGATCATGCCTGACTGGTACCCCAACGCCGATGCAGGAATTTTTCAATCGGCGAAAAGAAAATTTTATCGGCCAGTAAACCAATGACGACGATGACAATCATGATGCCGATGACCTGCTCCATGGCGCTGAGCTCCCGGCCATAATGTAGAAGCTGTCCGAGGCCGAAACCGGTCAGGATGGTAACGAAGATCTCGGCAGCCATAAGTGAACGCCAGGCAAACGCCCAACCCTGCTTCATCCCGCTAACGATAAACGGTAGCGCCGCTGGCAGGATAACCTTGAACCACATGTGCAGACGCTTGGAGCCCATCGTCAAAGCAGCACGACTATAGATTGGCGGCACGTTGCGCACGCCAGTTTCCGTTGCTATCACTACAGACCAGAGCGTGCCCATTATTACCACGAAAAGCATAGCGGCTTCCGTCTGCCCGAACCACAACAACGCAAGCGGGACCCAGCAGACGCTCGGCAGCGTCTGAAGACCGAGGGCTAGCGTTCCAATCGTGTCCTGCCACAACTTCCAACGCGCGGTCAGCAATCCCAACGGCAGCCCTACAAGAAGTCCAATGATGTAGCCTATGAGCAACCGACGCATCGTAACGACCGTGGCCTTTGCCAGAGTTCCATCTACGGCAGCGTCTTTTAAATACACTGCGACCTGCTGCGGCGACGGCAGGAGGACAGGCGACCAAATCTTTGCGCGATAAAGCACCTCCCAAATCAGCACAAGAACAGCAAAAAAAAGTGCCGCCAACAAAAAACGTTTCATTCTGCGGCTGCTACCTCCGGCTGACCAAAACTCTTCAGCGCTTTGGTGATTTCTGTGGCGTGAACGGCAAGGTCGACACTGTTGATGTCGCGCGGCCGAGGCAGGTCCACAGCAAATTCCTCCCGAATGCGACCGGGACGCGGCGAAAAAACTATCACACGGTCGCCCAGACAAGCTGCCTCGCGGACGTTGTGTGTGACAAACACGATTGTTTTGTTCCGCGCTTTCCAGATTCGCTGAAGATCGCCATAGAGTTGCTCACGAGTGAGCGCGTCGAGAGCAGCAAACGGCTCGTCCATCAGCAGCACGCGCGGATTAGGCGCCAGCGCGCGAGCAAGCGAGACGCGCTGCTTCATTCCACCAGAAAGCTCGTGAATGTTGGCCCGCTCGAACCGGCTGAGACCGACCAGTTCAAGATAGTATTTGGCAACGTCGTGCCGATCCTTGTTTGTTAGACTCGGTTTGAGCTTCAGTCCAAATAGAACATTCCCAAACACATTCAGCCACGGGAACAGAGCCGGTTCCTGAAACATGACGAGTCGCTCCCGGCCGGGGCCAGTTATTGGTTTGCCATCAGCCTGCACCGTCCCATTATCGGGTTTTTCGAGCCCGGCAATGATGTTGAGCAACGTCGTTTTGCCACAGCCACTGGCACCAACGAGGCACACGAATTCACCCTCAGCAACACTCAGGCTCACACGATCCAGCGCGAGGACTGCCCCGGATGCACCTTTGAAACTTTTCGAAACGTTCTCGATCGCGAGCTTCGAAGGCGCGATTACCTCGAGCTCCTCGGCAGCTGAGGAACGATGGCGGTGGATTCGTTGCATTACGGAATTTCGACCAGCTTGGACGTGTCTGTTGAGCCTTTGAAAAAGCCCGCATCTTTTCCATCCTGCACCGACTTGGCAATCAAATCACGAGAGACGTCGCTTGTGAATTGAATCCGATTCCACGCCTGCGCGACGGCATCAGGTGCGAAGTCGGCCCGTGTTTCGGCTTTGAGTTCCTCGATCAGTAACTTCTGCGCTTCCGCGTGGTTCTGCTGCATCCATTTCGTCAGTTCGACATTCGCGTCGCCGATTTTCTTGGCGAACTCGTGTCGGTCACGCAGAAACTTCACACTGGACACAAGCCATGTGGTGATGGTGTCCTTGTCCTCGAGAAATACGCGCGCCTTCGCGTCACGTTCGAGCCGGGTTACCCAGGGCTCGACCGTCCATACCGCATCAACACCGCCATTCTGGAACAGTGCGAGTTGATCTGGATTCGCAGTCGGAATAACTGTCACGTCGCCGCCGGTCAAGGTGACCTTGAGGCCATTCGCTTTCAGCCATGCACGACACGAAATGTCCTGAGTGTTGCCGAGTTGAGGTGTGGCAATCTTTTTCCCGCGAAAATCGGCGGGGGCCTTGATCGGCGAATCAGCCTTCACTAAGAGAGCAGCACCTGCATTCGCGGCACCAGAAATGATACGAATCTCCTCGCCGTTCGATTTGTAGTACGCGTTAAGCGCAGGCCCTGGCCCGACGTACGTCACATCCAGCGATCGGGCAAAGATCGCCTCCATCGCCGAAGGGCCCGCATTGTAAGTAAACCATTGAATTTCGACGTTTGGTCCAAGGCGCTGTTCAAACCAGCCTTTGCCTTGCCGCGAAAGCGCGTGGGCGATTACGCCCTGTGCATGAGTGATATTTGGAAAATGCCCAAATCGAATCGCGATCTTATCTTGCGCAGCCGCAAAGTGCGAAAGCAGAAACATTCCAATTATTGCTGTGATCTTTGTCTTCATATTTGTTTTAGGCAGCCGGAGCCTGTTACAAACTGGCCAACATCTTCGTCTTAGTTCGTTGACTAGAACATCAGCTGCAGTCGCCCAATGACTTCATCGAACTGATCCTCGCCAAACTCCGGATTTGCCTGACGGAAATCCGACCACGTATGGATGTAATTCACCATTAATTTGAGATCGTCTCCACGGATGTAGTAATTGAGGCCGCCAAGATGGAATAGAGACCGTCGTTCCCCTTTTGTCCGGGGTTTAAATACTGCCATTGCACTACAGCCTGTAGCTTCTTCGGAACAAGAAAATAAGCGCCGGTTACATAGAATCCGTCCGTCGTAAAGTTGCCGAAGGTGGGAGGCACGCCGTTGACCGTGCGACCTTCGACGTGTTCCTGAAGGTACTCACCGATTAAATCAAAGGGGCCCACCTCCAGCCACGCATCCACACTCCAAGCCGATCTTTCATCCGCGCTAGGCAGGGTAAACGGCGAGAGGGAACCATCGGCGTTGACCAACAGGTTCCCCGCTGTTGAGATACTTGTGCCCGCTGCACCGCGGCTCCAGAGCCCGTCGCCAGCCAGTTTTAGAAAGGACTTCTGACCGAAGATTTTGCCGTTAAGAAGCTGCAGCTCCAGACGACCCACATACATGAATTCATTGTTGTCGTTGACGCTAATATTGCGGCCGTTGCCGTTGAAAATCCCGGCGTAATAGGTCAGCAGATCCTTTTGCTCTGGCCAAATGCTGGTGAAAGGTTTCCCCCAAAGCTCCACGCCGATTTGCCGCTCCGGTGTGATCGCGTTGGTAGGCAAACTCCGTTCGATCGTGTACAGGGTAGTGTCCGGAGTAAGCTGCTCCAGTCCAAAGGGCGCTTTATACTGGCCGGCCTTGATCTGTGCTGCCGCGAATTGATGCCAGTTAATCCAGATGTCCGTGGCCTCAAACGCCAGTCGGTTGTTACTGAGTCCGTCACTGACGGCAAAATCGCCTTCCATTTTGAAATCGAATTGCTCCGCAAAATCGCCAGTCAAATTGATTCGTGCCCGGCGCAGCCGAAAACGGTCGTTGATTGCGGTTTGACCAAAAGTCCCGTTGAAAGCAAATGCGTCGCCGCCTTCGGCGTTAAATTGGATAAATCCGCCGAGCACCAGCTTCAATTCAGGTCTCCGCTGCAGAACAAACAGAGGCGGTTTCTCCGATTCGGGCACAGCTTTCTCGACATACGTTTTTCCGTCATCAGAAATTTTTGTTTTCGTCTTACCCTTGGGCACAGCAGCCGGTTTGCTCTTTTAAACTGCGGACTTCGGCTTCAAGTTACGCGTTGCGCTTTTGCAATTGCTCGACCGCGCGTTCGAGCTTCTCCAGTCGATCCGATTCTGAAGCACTCTGCACAGTTAGCGGGTGGATGGCAGCCAGTATACTCGCAAGCAGAGCGATTTTTCGGGTTGGACTATAGTTCGCGATTAACATGATTCTCTCCTCCTTCACCGCATCTTTGGCGGATGATTGTTGGTTTCGCTCGTTGACCGTGAAAACTGATTGCGTGCCGCGGCCCTTCGCTTGCTCCGAAGTGACTCCTTTTCTTGGGGCAACACCGATGTAAGCGGGATCGATCGGTGCAGAAACGGCGGCGAAACTTTGTCGCGCCGATATTTGCGAAGCGTGATCTCGACGATCTCTGCGAGAGTGTAGCGATCCAAGATCGTGCTGATGGCGTTTCGCACATCGAACATCAACATCCGTAGTCCGCAATGAATCTCATCCGGGCATGAGCACCGTTCGTAGGACATCTGGCTAACGCACCGGATCGGCGCCAGTGGTCCGTCGATCAACCGAATGACAGCCCCAAATTTGATCTGGTTCATCGGTCGCGCCAGAGAGTACCCGCCGAATTTTCCGCGTCTGCTTGCCACGTAGCCGGCGGATTTTAGCTGCATAAAAATCTGCTCAAGAAATTTGATCGGCAATTTTTCTTTTGAAGCGAGTTCGCTGATCTGAAGCATTGGCCAGCCGAGTTCGGAAGCGATACCGAGATCGATGAGTGCGCGCAGCGCGTACTCGCCACGTTTAGAAATTTTCATATTTAGTTCTTTACGCTTGCACGGTTAATCGACTGCGCAGGTGATCGCCTGGTTTAATGTCTACTATTCCACTATGGTCTGTAATACCCTACTGCGGTAGTAGGAAATCAAAGGCGATCATTTTCCAGTTTTTTTTTTGCAGGCGCAGCATTCGAGGTCTCCCAAAACGCCAAAAAGGGAGCTGCTCCTACTCAGCCGACTGCCGTGGGCCGGAGCAGGAATCAACCCGAAGGGCGATGGTCAGAAACTATAGCCAAACCGCGCATCGAGTTCGGTCAGCGCGTTTGCGGCGTATTGCTGATCCTCCGCTGAAAGGTACTCGCGATAACCTCCAACTTTGCCGCGGCGCACTTTGAACGATTCGGGATCGCGCACGTCGCCGGGATGGAGAATATTTGAATCAAACGCTCCGGCCGCCTCCAGCTTCTGCATGTTCTCAAAGCGGGAAAACTCAAGCGCGTCCTGGAACATCGAGTTATCGGGCTTGGATTCACCAAGCACAGCGAGCAGATCCCGAAAACGTTCTGCCGGCGATGCACGCAGTGCTTCATATCTGACGAGGGTGAAATTGTCGCGTCCGGAGAACTCATTGATCCAATGATTCATAGTGCCGATGATCGCGCGCACGCCCAATTTTTCGTGGCGCAACATTTCGCTCACCGTTCTCTGCCTGAGCTCGAGCGGCGCGTTCGGATCGCGTCTTGTCAGCTGCAAGTACAGAGAAACAAAACAATCACGCGGATCTCGGGCGAGCAGAATAATCTTCGCCCGATTAAGCTCGCGTCGCGGGACCAGATATTTGCCGCGAATTCTGTCCCACCGATCGCCTTTGGTGCGGTGCTCAAATAGATCATGAGAAAACACAACGCGCGGAAACCCCGGTAAATCGTAGCGTCCTGTTCGCAATGTGAATTCGAGGCCGAAGCGTCGGCAGAAGTACGCACAAAGAAATGCCCGAAGCCATGTGCGGCCACTCTTTGGCACGGAAAGAATGATTGCGTGACCACCTGAGAGTTCCCGCGCCCGGCTGCTGAAGTTGCGGCGAGTCCAGCTCGAATTGAGCAGTCGCCGCCACCGCGAGCTGCGGGGAAACGCCGACACCGCCTCCAGCTGACTTTCCTTATAAGCAACCGTCGGTTCAGGCTGCGTTCCAGCCAATGATTCAGATGTTATTTCAAATGCCATTCAGCTCCCTCGGAAGACCGTCGGACTGGTTGCATAAGACCGCAAATAAGGATATTTATTCAAGCACAATTTATTGGGGGCGTACTGGCTTCGACTCATTGTTGGAAGCGCAGACGGCATGTCGAGGATGGTTCGTTGGCCTCGTTAAAAACCGGACCAAACAAATAAACGCAGACAACGAAGGTCTCGCTCTCGCGGCTTAATTGACCGCGACGTTTCCGCCGTGACGCCTGCTAGCGGCGAAAACGTGGACAGCAGGCTGGTGAATCGGCGGGGCGACCGCGCCGGTTTGTGAATCGATTTCGTGGACGCTCGGGAGCTGGCAGTGCGCCGGCGCATCGCTTGGCTCCTCAGAATTAATCGCCGGATAAACGTGTAGATGTTTGCGCGGATAGCAGCGAGGACAGGGGTTCAACTCCCCTCGCCTCCATTTTTTATTCTAACATCATGGCGACATACATCAGCTTGGTGCAATTCACTGATAAGGGAATTCATGCCGCTAAGGACA
>DATFXC010000095.1:0-4408 GCA_035258625.1 Candidatus Udaeobacter sp.
GTGTCAATCGACTACGACGCGATCAACCATACGCAAATCGCCCATGTCTGCGTAATAAATACGCACGTGCGAGCCGGGTTTAATCGCGGTTCGGATCACTTCGCCGTTCTTGTTCAGGACGTGACCGCGCCCGTTAAGCACGTAGGTGCCTGGACTATTGGAACGGTCCTCACGAACGACAAGAGTTTTGACCGGCTGGTAATTGGCCGCCGACCCTTCCTCAGTCGTCATTTTGATGATCGTTCCCGTTACGGTTACTGCCTCGGTGGTACTTGTCCCTTGCTTTTTACCCTTCGACTCTGGCTGCGCAAACGCCAGCGGCGCAAGCAATGTGCAGCAGAGGAGGATGGTAATTGCTTTCTTCATGTTATGCCTCCTGTTGATGGTTGTACGCGATCGTTGGTTTCCCTTTACAAAGGGATTCCGGAGCGGGTGCTGCACGAAATTTAGATTTTTCTCGTCCCTCGGGTACCTTCTCTGATCTTGATGAAGACCGTTAACGCGAATACGCGCGCGGAAAACAGGCAGGGCCGCAGCGATTTGTTTCCTTCGACCCACTGGAGCGTGGTGATCGCGGCCGGGAGAAGCCAAGCCGAACCGGAGCTTGCTGGGGCCGCGCTAGCGAAGCTTTGCCAAGTCTATTGGGCGCCGCTTTACGGTTTCGTACGCAGTCGCGGGCACACTGTGCACGACGCGCAGGATCTCACGCAGAGTTTCTTCGCCTACGTGCTCGAGCATAAAGTTTACGCCCGCGCGGATCGACAGAAGGGCAGGTTCCGTTCGTTTCTGCTCGCCTCCCTGAAAAATTTTCTGGCGGACGCCGCCGACAGAGAACGGACGCTCAAGCGTGGCGGTGCACAAATTCTTTTGCCTCTGCATGAAGAGCAGGCTCAAGAGGCAGAGTCGCTCTTCCAGACTCACAGTGGCATGAGCAACGAAGATCGGCTCTTCGATCGCAGTTGGGCCGAGGCATTGGTTGCCGCTGCACTGGAACGGCTCTGGGCAGATTACAAACGTGAGGGCAAGGAGCAGCTCTTCAAAGAATTGAGGATGTTTGTCGCCGGTGGCGCGGATCCGCCGCCGACTTATGCGAAACTGGCCGATCGGTTGCGGATAGCTGAATCAACCCTTCGTAGTCATGTCACCCGCCTTCGGGCGCGGTATAGGGAAGCATTGCGTGCTGAGGTGCGCCGAACGGTGGATAGCGAAAGGCAGGTAGATCAGGAGTTGCGCGAGTTGCTCCACGTGCTAACGGAAATGTAAGGAACACACGCCATGGGAACACCGCTGGCATCTGGCGTCAGGGTATGCTCGATGTGCGGCAAGCCGTTGAACACAAAGGGCGACTGCCTGGCTTGTCTGCTCCGGACGGGCTTAGAGGAAACAGGCGTGGAAACTAAACCGGCTGTCTTGGCGTTCGGCGATTTTGAAATCGAGCAACACGCCGATGGCTCTTGCTGGGAACTCGGTCGCGGTGCAATCAGCGTGACCTACCTTGCCGCGGACAAGGTGTTACGCCGTCGGGTAGCTCTTAAAGTAATCGAGGTGCCTGCGGCGGCACGCGGCTCGCAGGCTGTACGCGAACGTTTTTTACGTGAAGCCCGCGCGGCGGCTGCCCTACGCCACCCGAATGTAGCTGCCGTCTTCCAGTTTGGTACTTCGCCGGATGCCACCCACTGCTTTTATGCAATGGAACTGGTCGAAGGCGAAACCTTGGCGGCACGCGTCCGCAGGGATGGTCCGCTTAATGCAAAGGAGACGCTCAAAATTGCGATTCAAATCACGCGGGCGTTGATGGCTGCTGCGGCCCACGATTTGATCCATCGCGATCTGAAGCCGAGCAATATCATGCTGACGGGCGAGTCGGAAGTGAAAGTGATCGATTTCGGCCTCGCCAAGGCGATCACTGATGCCGGGGGAGAGATGGATCTGACGCACGGAGAATTTGTTGGCACACCTACTTTCGCCAGCCCTGAGCAATTTGGAGGCGGCCCGGTGGATGCGCGCTCGGACATCTATGCGTTGGGCGGTACCCTCTGGTTTGCGCTTACGGGATTGGCACCACACCCCGGCAAGACGTTGGAAGAGATTCGCGATCGTAAAACGCGCGATGGCCTGCCGGTCGCGCAATTGATCGCCAGGAACGTTCCTGAACCGCTGGTAAAACTGCTGCGTTCTACGCTTGCCATTGATCCTGCGAAGCGGCCCGCGTCGGCTCGCGAATTGATGGAAGCCTTGCAATCCTGTTGCCGGAACCTTACTCGTCGCATCGGCGCCTCCTCCGAGGAAACTGCTCTTCGCAATGAAGCGTTTGCCAGAGCATTGACCGATGCGAAAGCGTGCGCTAGCGATCCAGAAAGCTTACGGGCGCTTTTCGACAGTGCAGCGAGGAAAGCATCGGCCATTTCGAAGAAGCCGTTTAAGCAGAACTGGGCTTACCTTCAAACGATGCTGCGTTTAATTCGCGCCTACCATCGAGGGGAATACCATCAAGTTTCCGATGACGCGCTCCTTTGGATTATTGCAGCCCTAAATTATCTTGTGGACCCATTCGATTTGATTCCGGACAAGACCCCGTTTCTCGGGTTGGTCGATGACGCGCATGTCGTCGAACTTGTTACGGACAAGACTCGACGAACGCTCGATGCTTTTATGGCGTGGGAAACAGCGACGCAGTAGAGAGCTCTGCACCACATTACCCGCTATTGATTGGGCGCAAATAAATCGCGATTTTGCCAGGTATAGCTGAGGCCGGAGTAAATCGTTAGGGCCACTGTAATCCAGACCAGCACCGGTCCGGCCTCGCCCCATGCCCGAAGCCACCACGTGGATGTTTCACTCGCGTATTTCAGTTCCGCAATCGACAGGAGGGCGAGGAAAAAGATGATCGTGACGATTTGCCACGATGTTTTTTGTTTACCCAGCGACTCGGCCGGAAGAATTCGCCCCTTCGCGCTGGCCATTAGGCGCAGACCCGTAACGAGAAAATCGCGGGCAACAACCGTCGTAGCCGCCCATGCCGGCACGGCTTTCAAAGGAACCAGTGAAATAAACGCTGCTGCAACCATGATTTTGTCCACGAGCGGATCCATCAATTCGCCGAAATTGGTAATAACTCCATAGCGCCGGGCGATCTCGCCATCGACAAAATCGGTGAGACCAGCAATCAAAAAAATCACGAGCGCCGCGGTGCGCGCATATTGCCAGGAGGAACTAAGCGACACGACAAAGAACACGGTCAACCCCAGCCGGCTCAGAGTAAGTCGGTTTGCCCAATTCATACTGTAGCCGCCTCGCTGTGCGAGGCGCGGCGCTGACCCTCCTTAAACCGCGCCTTCTTCCAAATCGGCACTGTTTTCTTCAACTCATCGACGATCCATTGACTGGCTCGGAACGCTTCGCCGCGGTGGGGACTTGCCACCCGAAGGAAAAGCGAAGGTTCTCCCACTGCGATAAATCCAATTCGGTGGTGAACGGTAACGAGCTTGAGCGCAAATTTTTCTGAAGCCTGTTCCGTAATTCGTTTCAACTGTTGCTCCGCCATTTCACGATGCGCCTGGTACTCAATTCCCTCGATTTCTCGGCCGTCTTCAAGTTTCCGCACCACTCCCCAAAAATCGACCCTCGCCCCCGCATCGCCATCATGGTTTTTTGGCGGTGCCTCCAGTGGCGCTCTAGTCACCAGAATTTCACAAACGACATTTGCCATGAGATTAGACTGCTCGCTACAGTGAGTCCTTCACTATTGAGCAGCCACAAAAGGAGATACGAAAATGAACACGAATCAATGTCATATTGGCCTGATCGGCCTCGGTGTGATGGGCGAAAATCTCGTCCTGAACATGGAATCCAAGGGTTTTTCGGTCGCAGTATTCAATCGCACCACCGAGGTTACGGAAAAATTCGTTGCTGACCGCGCCAGGGGCAAAAACATTCAGCCTGCGCGCGCGCTGGAGGAATTTGTCGGGGTGCTCAAAAAGCCGCGGATAGCCATGATGATGGTGAAAGCGGGCCCGCCCGTCGATTCCGTAATCGGACAACTGGCGCCGCTACTTGAGAAAGGCGATGTGATTATCGACGGCGGAAATTCTCTGTTCACCGACACGCAGCGGCGTGAGCAAGAATTGGCGAGCACGGGGATTCATTTTGTCGGCATGGGTGTATCCGGCGGTGAAGAAGGCGCGCTTAAGGGGCCGTCGCTCATGCCGGGTGGCTCGCGAGAGTCATGGGAAATCATTGCGCCAATTTTCCGCAAGATTGCTGCGCAAGTAGATGGTGAACCATGCTGTCGATACATGGGACCCGACGGGGCCGGTCACTACGTCAAGATGGTGCACAACGGTATCGAGTACGGCGACATCCAACTGATCTGTGAAGCGTACGCTATTCTGAAGGACATCCTGGGAAT
>DATFXC010000096.1:0-2999 GCA_035258625.1 Candidatus Udaeobacter sp.
AATCCTGTTTTCTCCTGGAGGTGGATGGCGAAATCGCCGGTTATCTGCTTGGCTCGCGCAAGCCGCTGCAAAATCAGCTTTACGCGCTTTATCAAAATGTCTGGTTGTTCTTCCGCGCGCTGACCCGCTATTTTCGATACAACCAACGCTCGCGCCGATTCATTCGGTGGGTCCTGATGTATGGCTGGCACGAAGTCCCCGCCCAGCCTCGGCGCGTCCCGCACTTCCACATCAATCTTTTGCCGGAGGCGCGAAAAGTTTCCACTACTCGCGCTCTGATGAGCGCCTATCTGAGTTACCTCTATCGCTCTGGCGAAAAACGCGTTTGCGGCCAGATCATCACGTTTGAGAGCCGGCGCGGCGAAAAAATGTTCGAACGATATGGGTTTAAAGTGCTGAACCGGGCCGAGATCACCAAATACAAAGCGTTGTATCCCGAATCGGTGTACCTCAGCACCGTCATCAAGAATCTGGAGACCGCCGACCCGCTTTCCGCGTACTCTCGCGCGCGCGAATAAGTATCCAACTGTTGCCCAGAGCGGAACGGGCGGCAATCCAAAGTTGGGAAAGTTCCGAAATGGGTACACAAGAAAGTCGTTGCCGGGGCAAAGCGTCTTTCGACATCGGCCATGCGGTAACCGTGGGCAACAGATCCGCGGAATTAAATCGGCCGAATGTTGGGCAAAGAGAAAAGCGCAGCAAAAGTTATGGTGGCTTTCTGCCGCTTCCGCTTTAACCTTTTGGCTCTTCCTTGCCGGCATAGCTCAGCTGGTAGAGCAGCTGATTTGTAATTCAAAGAGGGCTTTTTGCGCAGTTTTTCAGGGTATTGCGCAGCGTGTTTTTCAGAGCTGACCAGAGGCAAGCTGGTTCGCACGGCGTTGCGCAGAATTGCGCTGCTTTGCAGCAAAATTTTATCCGACCGTAGAAAACGACCGTGAAAGGGAGCCCCTCTCGCGCACGTTACGCGTTTCAATTTCTCACAGGCGGCCCCTCACGCGCACGTTACACATTGCATTTGCGGCCGGAACCAAGAAACCAAGCCGGAACAAGGTTCAAAGAACCGAGAGCGTGTCATGATCGCCGGGAAAGAGTTCTCGCAATCTTCCTCACGCGCACGTTACGTGGGCAAGTCTTGGATGTCATCGGCGTATACAATAAAGCCGCCCGCGTCCTCGCGCTCTGCGGCCACAACCCAAAATTGTTGGCCTTGGTGAAACTGAATGAGGCCAAATCAAAGTTCGCCCCTGGCGTGCCGAAGAACCACACCGTTGTCTATGAAACCGCGGGTGACAACGTGAAAATCACTGTGGACGGCACTGACAAGGACGGTAAGTCTACGCACAATGAGTGGACGGGCAAGTTCGACGGGAAAGACTATCCCGTCACCGGTGACCCGACTTCAGACATGCGGTCGTACACGAAAGTTGGTAACCGCGTGTTGAAAATGGAGGTCAAGAAAGATGGAAAGGTTACGGTCACAGGGCGAATCGTGGTGTCGCCCGATAGCAAAACCCGCATGGTCACCGCGACCGAAGCTGGTGCGTTCTGAGCCAAGGCGATATACGACAAACAATAAACGGAGACAATCACCGCTACGCTAATATCAGGGTTGGACGATTTGTCGCCCCCACGGCTGGGTTCTAGCTCATTGCCGTTAACGTCTTAGTGAGCTTGGATCGTGATTTAATCTTGAACCGATCACATCATCATGCTGTGATTCGCGTTTACAATGAAGCTGACAACGTGATCGAGACGCACGAGCACGGGGGCGATTTGCCAAATTTTTCCATACTCCATCGTGTCATTTAGTAATTTCGGACTTTCGCCAGAGGTCGTGCGAGGAACACGGGCGATGGGATTTGCGGAGCCAACGCCGATCCAGCTGCGCGCGTTTCCTATTATTCTCGCCGGAAAAGATTTGATCGGCACAGCGCAGACGGGCACGGGTAAAACTGCGGCCTTTGCGCTTCCCATTTTAACCCTGCTCGCAAGGCACGGCGTCCGGCAGCAGCCGGAATGTCTTGTGCTGGAGCCGACGCGCGAACTGGCGGCGCAAGTCGAAACCGCATTTCGCGATTATGGCCGCTTCACTGACTTGCGAGTCGGTCTCGTGCACGGCGGCGTTGGTTACGGAAAACAACGAGGAGAGCTCAAGCGCGGTGTCCATGTTCTCATCGCGACGCCGGGACGTCTGCTCGATTTGCTCGAACAGCGGGCGACGACTTTGAAATCTGTGAACATTCTCGTGCTCGATGAAGTCGATCGGATGCTCAACATGGGTTTTTTGCCCGACGTGCGCCGCATTCTCGAGAAAATTCCGAGAGCCCGGCAAACGCTTCTTTTCGCCGCCACGCTGCCGCCCGAGATCGAATGGCTCGCAGCATCGGTGCTGCACAATCCTGAGTTGGTGGAAATCGGCGCACGCCGTTCCCCGGCGGAGACCGTTACGCACGCAGTTTATCCGGTGGCCGCTGACCAAAAATTCGATCTGCTGATGGCTTTGCTGGAGCGAACACATTTTGACAGCGTCCTGATCTTTTGTCGAACAAAAGTAAACGCGGATCGCGTGGCGCATTTTCTGAAGCACGCACAGCATGCCGTGGCGGTATTGCATTCCAATCGCACACAGCGAGAACGGATCGAAGCATTAGAGGGATTCAAGAGCGGCAAATACGAACTCATGGTGGCGACCGACATCGCATCGCGCGGACTCGACATCGCCGGCGTAAGTCATGTAATCAATTACGATGTGCCCGAGCATCCAGAAGATTACGTCCATCGCATCGGACGGACGGGGCGTGCACAAAATGTCGGCGATGCTTTCACGCTCATGAGCGGCGAGGAACTTCCCGCCGTTCAAGCCATCGAACATTTTATCGGGCAAAAAATTCCACGGCTGAAATTGGAGAATTTCTCGTATTTGTTCACCGCGCTGTTTGAACCCAAAGCTTTCGAGGGTCGTAAACCCCGCATCGGGCGCGCCAGAGCGCGTCGCGGCC
>DATFXC010000097.1:0-5286 GCA_035258625.1 Candidatus Udaeobacter sp.
GATTGGGAAGCGATTTTCAGTTACGTCGGCTGGCCGGCGTTCTTCAAACCGTTCAGCGGCGGCGGTTGGAAGAACGTCTATCGATTGCATAATCGCGAGGAATTCTTCGGCGCTTATAACGACACCGGACAGTTGGTCATGATGCTGCAGGAGGAAATCAAGTTCGAAATGTATTTCCGCTGTTATTCGATTGACCAGCGCCACGTCCGGATCATGCCGTACGAACCGCGCAATCCGTTTCATTTGCGTTACCAAACGGAGTGGCACGCGCCCAAGGAAATTCTGCAACGGGTCGAGGAGGGGGTGCTGCGATTGAATCAATTTCTCGGTTACGATCTAAACACCGTAGAGTTCGCGGTGCGCGACGGCGTGCCGGTCGCAATCGACTTTTGCAATCCAGCTCCGGATTGCGAAGCGGCTTGGATCGGTCAGGCCAATTTCGAGTGGGTGGTGGAAGCAATTTCCGAAATGGCCATTCGTAAGGCGCGTGAACACGTTCCCGGTCGGGATAATTTAAGCTGGGGCAAATTTGTGCAAGCCGCCGTGAACCGCTGTTCGTTAGGCGAACTCGCCTAAGAGTGCCCTTCCTGCGGTCATGCTCATGAGCAGCTTCAGACGTTTAAGGAACATTCCCATTCCGATTAAGCATAATCCGGCGTGAAGGTCTCCAGCGGTCGCTCGACTCCCTCTATGGATTGCAGCGGCAATGCGCGCAACGAAAACGGTTGCCGTAAAGAGTCTCGTGTCGCGCGGCTCAGAAGCAAAGGTGTGCCTAACGTCTTGTTTAAGGCTTGGATGCGTGAGGCGATATTGACCGTGTTACCGATCACAGTGAATTCCATTCGCTCCGGCGATCCGATGCTTCCGACGATGACACGCCCGCTGTTAATGCCGATTCCGATCCGGATCGGTTTTTCGCCGTGGCGGATCAGATCGGAATTGAGTCGTTCCAGTTTCCGCTTCAAATCGTGCCCCGCCGCCAGCGCCTTGTCCGCGTGATCATGCTGGTCGCTATCCACTCCAAAGAGCGCCATAAACCCGTCGCCAAGGAATTTGTTGATCACTCCTCCGTGTTCGATTTCAACGACTTGAACCATCGCATGCAGAGAGCCGTTCAGGAAACGCACTACATCATGCGGCTTCAAATGGGCCGTGCGCGCGGTGAAGGAACGTATATCCACAAACATTACCGTCACACGCTGTTCAGTACCTCCGACTCTGCCATTGCGCGCCAGAATCTGTTCGGCCACTTTCGGGCCAACGTGCAGACCTAACGTGCGCCGGACGTGTTCGAGTTGCTTTCTCTCTTCGATTTCCGCCTTGAGAGCGGCGGTTCGATGCGCCACGGTTTGCTCCAGCTGATAACGTGAACGGCGGAAGTCAGTCAGTAGCCAGCAAACGACTACAAAGAATACAAACAGCATGACCGCATTCCATACTGGAATGAGCGGATGCTGATAGGCGGGACCGCTGAGCGTGTCACTCAAGAACGCCAAACAGGCACACAATGCTCCCACAATAAATCCCGACGCCCGCCCGGCCACCCATGCCGCAAGCGATATTGGCAGAAGGTAGAACGCCGAGATTGCCCACTCGCGGCCGGTAACGTAATCCACGTAGCCAAGAGCAATTGCGAGGACGAGAGCAGCTGTTGTCGCGGCAAGCTTCGATCGAGACGAAAATTCCCTACCGGGTTTCATAACAAAGCCACGAGCCCGAAAGGGTTTGACAGAGCGCTTCGACAGTCCGTTCACAGAACGGTTCACGTGTTCGAACGATCGAGAAGCAGCCTCTAAAACGCGTTCAGACGTGCGCGCACACATAAGGGCCTGTAAACTCCCTTATTGGCGCTCCGGATGACATCTTCACATTTCTGAGGAACATTTGCGACCCGCCATGAGCGCTAAGGAACACACGTTCACCCTCGGGATTGAAGAGGAGTTCGCCATCGTCGATCCCGATACGCGCGAACTGCGTTCGCATATTCACGAAATTCTCGAAGGTGGGAAAATCACGCTCAAGGAGCAGATCAAGCCGGAGATGCACCAGTCGGTGGTTGAGCTCGGAACAGAAATTTGCGACTCGATTGCTTGCGCACGCGATCACGTCATCGCACTGCGGACGAAACTCGCCGAACTGGCAGGGCGCAGCGGATTAAAAATCGCTTCGATGGGCACGCATCCGTTTTCCCACTGGCGCGATCAACTCATCACTGAAGGCGAGCGGTACCAGGAGATTCTGAAGGACATGCAATCGCTCGCGCGGGCGAATTTGATTTTTGGATTGCACGTGCACGTTGGCATTCCGAATCGCGAGACGGCCATTCACGTGATGAATCAGGCCCGCTACTTTCTGCCGCATATTTATGCGCTGTCGGTCAATTCACCGTTCTGGGTGGGTCAAAATACCGGACTCAAAGGTTACCGCTTGAAGGTGTTCGAGCGTTTTCCTCGCACTGGCATTCCGGATTCATTCGAGTCACTCTCGGAATACGAGGATTATTGCAAGCTGCTGGTGAAAACCGGTTGTATCGATAACGCCAAAAAAATCTGGTGGGACATCCGGTTGCATCCGTTCTTCGACACGCTTGAGGTGCGCGTGTGTGACGCTCAATCGCGCGTGGACGATACGCTTGCCATCGCGGCGCTGATTCAGGCTGTTATCGCGAAATTGCATAAGTTGCTTCACCAAAACATCACTTTCCGAATCTATCGGCGCCGTCTTCTTGATGAGAACCGCTGGCGGGCAGCCCGCTACGGTATCGATGGAAAATTGATCGATTTCGGCAAGGAAGCCGAAGTGGAGGAGCGGAGCCTGTTACAAGAGCTGCTCGAATTTGTCTCGACTGAGGCGAAAGAACTCGGCAGCGAGAAAGAAATGGCGCACATTGAACAGATTATCCGCGAAGGCACCGGCGCGGATCGGCAATTGGCTGCGTGGGAACAATCGCACGACATGAAAGCAGTCGTTGATCATATCGTTGCGGAGACGTACGAAGGCTTGATGTTGCCTCAGTAACCTCGCCGAAAGTTCGTTGCCCAACGCGACTCGTGGCGCGCTAGACGTCGAACCCTTTACAGCGCCTTGTAATCGACCGAAATCGTGCGGTAGACAAGATTGTCGTGTTGCGCTGAGAAATAGAAAAGCTCGAGCATAGTCGTGCCGACCATCCATTGGTAACCGACCAGTGTTTGAATGACATCGGTGTCGTGGTCGCGAGAACGTGATACCAGTTTCCCCGTCCCGTACTTTTCGTCGAAGTACTTGCGAATTTCTCCCATCCGCTGGTTGTAACGTTCGATCGACCAGTCCGGGTATTCGTACTGCAGCTCCACCGCTACAAGCGCCCTCTCCTTAAAGGTAAACACAGTGCGCTTGAGTCCGGGATGAATCAGTCCCTCCACCGTCCAGATTTCCCGGTTCTGTTTTTTTTCCCGCGAAGTGATTTTGGCTTTCGCGCCGCGCAGCACTGCCTCTACACGCGCCATTGAGTCGTTCCAACGAAATCCGAACGGCGGCACCAGTTCATCAGCGGCACGTGTGCGTGGCGCACAAGGAAACAACGCCATCAGGAGGATCAAAAGAATTCGGCGGATTATCAGCCGATTCCAACGGGCGATGCACATCGAAAGTCGCCCCGTCATATCGGTATCGGTTGCCTGCATCTGCAATTGTTGAGCGTTTCCCCCCGCCCCCAGAGGCGTGAAATTGCGCGCACAGACTAATCGGGTCAACTCGGGGATGCCGCACAGAATCGAGTAACCAAATCAGTTCGGCGCAGCGACGCCGAAGCAATCGCGGTTCGGTTCGCGCGAAAATTTTCTCGAACACAATGTTCGTTTGACTTTAGCTCTGACACGCGCGCTTCAATTTTTTAGTCAAGAAATTTTTGCGTCGCTATTGAAAATAAAATTCATTTTTTTCTTGTCGCTTTCAAAAGTGATTTCTAGTCTCAAGCCCGCTGGCGAGAGCAGCCACAGAGCGCATGTGAATAAGTTGTGAACATTTCTGAGAAACTTCCAGACGCGAGAATGAATCAGACAGCAAGCTCCCCGACACAACGATTGGCTGCGCATGCGCGCGGCGTTGCTGGCGAACACGCTTTGGACGACGCGTCGAGCCGTTTTCCCTCGTATTTTCGCGTTCTTGGCAATTTTTTTGAATCTTGCGTAGCAAAATCACACTCGCCCGCGGCTCGAGCGTTAATCGCTCGCTGCCCGGGATTTCCCATGGCGCCAGGCAGTGTGGCATTTGTGTAACACTGTTAACAACTTTGCTATGGACAAAAAATGCGCGCAGCTGTGGCAGCGGTTGTCGGCTGCGCTCAAGCCAGAGATTAGCGCGGATAGTTTCAATCGCTGGTTTTCCACCGTTGAGCTAGTGGAGGCGAAGGACAAATCGATCACGCTTACCGTTCCAAACAACATCTATCAGCTTTGGATCGAGAGTAATTACATGCCGGCGTTGCAGAATGCGATCATCACCACATTTGGCTCGCCCCGTTCGGTAAAGTTTTGCGCCCCGTCGGCAACGGGTGCGCAAACGCCTTCGGACGATGCAGCCACGGTGAAGGAAACGTTGCCGGCGCAAGTCGTAGACGCGCGGCCAGGGGCAACCGTTCCCGGACTCAATCCGCGGAACACGTTCGAATCTTTCGTCGTCGGTCCAAACAACGAAATTGCGCATGCAGCCAGTCTTGCCGTCGCGCAGGCGCCGGCGCGCACGTATAATCCGCTGTTCATTTACGGCGGCGTCGGTCTCGGCAAGACCCATCTCATGCAAGCCATCGGCCAATTCGTCTGGGCGAAAAGGAAAAACATGAAGGTGATCTACGTCTCGAGCGAGCTATTCATCAACGAGTTCATCGATGCGATCCAACACAGTAATCTGGTCAAATTCCGGAAGCGTTATCGCCAGGCCGATCTTCTTTTGATCGACGATATTCAGTTTCTCGGAGGCAAGGAACGGTCGCAGGAGGAATTTTTCCATACTTTCAACACGCTCTTTGATGGGCACAAACAGATCGTGCTGTCCAGCGATCGGCCCGCGTCGGAGATCGCGAATTTGGAGCATCGCCTCGTCTCGCGGTTTGAATGGGGCCTGACCGCCGAGCTTCAGCCGCCCGACATCGAAACACGCCTGGCCATCCTGCGAAAGAAAGCGGACACGATGCAGATCAAATTGCATGAGGACATTTTTCAATTCCTCGCCAGTCGTATCCGCACAAATGTGCGCCGTCTGGAAGGAGCACTTATGCGCGTCGCATCCTTTGCGTCACTCAGCGGT
>DATFXC010000098.1:0-6987 GCA_035258625.1 Candidatus Udaeobacter sp.
CCCCTTCGAATTAGTTGAAGTAGCTGAGCAGGCTGAGAGATCGCGGGCCGGAAAGTAAATGCTGGGGCCAAAATGACAAACGCTTTCATTCGCATTTCGTTATTCGAGTAATCGAGGTTCGTCCTTGGGTTTTCGCCAAACGAGCCATGCGAGGACGCCCACTGCCGCGCCGCCTAAATGTGCGGCCGATGAGACCGAACTCATTCCTGCTTTTTGCTCAAGAGTGCCGATGATTTGGAACAAAATCCAGAGCACGAAAACGAACCAGGCGGGTACTCGAATCCAGTGAAACCAGATGAAACCCCAGCGCATCAGAAAAGCGAGCCGCATCCGCGGAAAATTTAATGCGTAAAACGTAATCACGCCGGCAATGCCACCGCTGGCGCCGATGCATGGTGTCTGCGATTGCGGATCGAGAGCGATATGCGCCAGGTCACCGATAAACGCAGCCAGTGCAATCAAGACAAGATAGCGCAGAGATCGCAGAAAATTTTCCACGGCATGGCCAAACGCCAGCAGGAAATACATGTTGCCGGCAAGATGAATGATGCCTGCGTGAAGGAAGAAAGAGGTGATCAACGTGAGTCCACGGAGCCGCGTCGACTGCGCTGGAATCAATCCGAAACGTTGAACGACTTCGCGCAGATGTGGAAACGCAAAGAGACTGGCGCAAATGACGCCGGCGGAAAGCAACCATGTTGCCCATGGCTTTCGATGCTCTTCTGGTTCATCGAACTCGACCGGCATTCCAAGAAACGCGGCGATGTGTTTCCACGATTCCTCGGGCGCGGCGCTGTCAAAATCCGATCCTTCGGCTTGTTTGGACAACCGCTCGACTTCTGCGATCGCGAGCGTCTCGCGCGCTTTTTGCGGGAGTTCGGGAGCCGTCGGTTCCGGCTGGCGCGGAACGAGCGTGTCTACTTCATGAGCGTCGAACCAGATGAAATGGCAGTGCTGGCAGACATCGACGTTGATTTCCGCTCGATCGGATAAGGCGACGCCGATCATCGGCTGCCGACACAATGGACAAAGCAGGCCGATGCGTCCTTCGCCTCGAATGGCGTGCAGCCACAATGGGTTGATAGATTCCGGCGTGAAGCGTTTGCGCAGTAGCTCGATCGTAACTGCGCGACCGCCGCAGAGATCGCAACCGTAGAAAACGCCGCCGGAAGTCCGCACTTCTTTCAGCGGCACCTTGCATCGGGGGCAGGTGAGTTCGGGGCCATCAGGCATGTTGATCAGAAGTAGTGAGAAGTCTGGTGCAAAAGTGAAAGAAAATTCCACGCCCGATCTTTCACTTCTCACGTCTCACTAATCACCTGCCATTCGGCGTTGTTTTGCTATAATCGCCCATGCATTGGTTCGGCCGGGCGCGGTTGTTAGTGCTAACGCTGATCTGTCTGTTTTGGACCGGTCTGATTTTTGTCGGGCACTTCTTCCCAACTGCCCCGTTTGTTTCG
This sequence comes from Candidatus Udaeobacter sp., assembly GCA_035258625.1. Taxonomy (GTDB): domain Bacteria; phylum Verrucomicrobiota; class Verrucomicrobiia; order Chthoniobacterales; family UBA10450; genus Udaeobacter. Next base: position 1,461 of record DATFXC010000098.1, read on the forward strand.
GTGCCGTGGCGTGGCGAACAGAGCTTTGAAGATTTGCTTCAGCGGGAGGGCCGTAAGACTACGCCGCCGAGAGATTTCGTTTTCCTAGGAATCGATCAAAGCACGTTGCAGTTGCCGCCATTGACTCCGGAAGAACTCGCGGCGAGTCGTGGGCTGCAGTTGCTGAGCGAGCGACCGTACCCATGGTCACGCGAACTCTGGGTGCTGTTGCTGGATCGGCTCTTCACGGCGGGCGCGCGCGTTGTGATGTTTGATTTGCTTTTCAATCCGCCCAATGATGACGACCCGGCATTTCACGCCGCGCTCGATCGATACCGCGACAAAGTTGTCGTCAGCGCGAACTTCGACTTCCGAGACAACACCGATCAGCAAGGGACCGAACGTCTGAACGTGCAGTTTATTACGCCAAATGACACGCTTATACCGCCGCCTCAATTCGAGGATAACCGCGTCGGTTTCGTGAATTTCTGGCCGGATGCAATTGACGGCAAAACCCGCGCTGCGACGTATCGTGTGACTAACCGCCAACTGTACGGTTCACCGCCGCAACCGGGCGACCAAATTTACGAATCATTTGCGACGCGCGCTCTCGCGAAAATCGGTCACGCCTATGATGTGCCAGACGATTTTCGGGGTCACATGATGCGTTTCACCGCGGCGGACGCATTCCAGCCGCGCCCGTTGTATGAAGTATTCGATCCGAAGCTCTGGCATGCGAATTATGCCGATGGCGCGTTTTTTAAGGACAAGGTTGTGCTACTGGGGCCTTCTGCGCAGGTGTGGCACGACGTGGTCGATACGCCAATGAGCCCCAATACCCTCGGGCCGATTCTTCATTTTCAAGCGATGGCTGCCGCGCTCGGCCACGAGTTCTTGCGGCCAACACCGCGGAAAATTGGTCTGGCGCTCGTCTGCGCAGCAGGGCTGGTTGCGTGGTTGCTCGTGGCGTTTGTGCGCAAACCGCTGGTTTGTCTGGGCGGGCTTGTGGCAGTTACAGCCGGTTATCTTGTAACGGCGCGATTGCTTTACGACAATACCGGGCTGCTGCTACTGACTGTCCCGGTGCTGTCCGCGCTGGTCCTGAGTGGATCGTTTTCCCTCGGATTCGAATACTTCCTCGAGCGATTGGAGAAGTTGCGCACGCGGCGCACACTCGAACGCTATGTTTCGAAAAATCTAGTCGCGGAAATTCTGGAAAACCCGGACAGCTACTACAGTTCGCTTCGTGGTGTGCGCGTGCCGGTGACAATTCTGTTCTCGGACTTGATTGGTTTCACCACGCTGGCGGAGAAAGCCGACCCCGAAGCGCTGGTCAGACAGCTCAATGAATATCTTTCAGGAATGACTTCTGTGATTTTCAGCAATGGCGGAACGCTCGATAAATTTATCGGCGACGCCATCATGGCTGTGTGGGGTAACGTGCGCAGCCTTGGCACGGCGCAAGACGCGAAAAGTTGCGCGCGCGCGGCGTTGGGAATGCGCCGGCAGTTGAGCCAACTCAATCAAGGTTGGCGCGAACAAGGCCGAATGGGATTGGGCATGGGTATCGGCGTCAATCACGGTGAGGTGATCGTTGGCAACATTGGTTCCCAAGACCGAATGGATCCGACAGTCATAGGCGATGCCGTGAATCTGGCGTCAAGACTGGAAGGCCTTACGCGAACGTATGGAGTAGATATGCTCATTGGCGCTTCGGCTGCCGAGCTGGTGCGCGACGAAGTCCATCTGCGCTCGGTGGCCCGCGTACAGGTGAAAGGCAAGACCAAACCGGTGGATGTCTTTACCTTCGTTGCTGCGCGAGGCGAAGAGACTGATCTGGAGTTTTTGAAATGGCTGGAAACCTACGAAGAGGCACTGGAGAAGTTTCGCGCACGCGATTTCGATGAGGCGAAAATTCTCTTTTCACGTTTCCTGGAATTTTATCCCGACGATCTACTGGCCAAGATGTATCTCCAGCGCGCACTCGAATACGAACAAGCTCCGCCCGACGAAGCGTGGGAAGCGGTGGAGGTGTTCCAGAAGAAATAATTTTCCCAGACAGCGGCCACAAAACGCACAACGAAAGATTCTTCGTACGTCACTTTGTGTCCGTTGTGAACGTCGCGCGAGGCAACAGAACAAGGGCTGGCAAAATTACCGACGCTGCGTAGAGAATGCGCGTGAAAGAAGCGCCCACGAATTTTCACTTCCTCGGAATTTGCGGAACGGCGATGGGCGCGGTTGCGGTCGCATTGCAAGAGCGCGGGTTCAAGGTCACGGGGTCGGATGAAAATGTGTACCCGCCGATGTCGAGCTTTCTGCAGGAGAAGGGGATCGCGATTAGGGAGGGTTATCGCGCAGAGAACATCCCAGCCGATGTGGACGTGGTAGTGATCGGAAACGCGATGAAGCGCGGCAACCTGGAAGTGGAAGCCGTGCTGAACCGGAAATTGCTTTATTTATCTTTGCCGGAGGTGCTCAGGAATTTTTTCCTGCGCGGCCGCCACAATCTCGTGGTCACGGGAACACACGGCAAAACAACAACCACGGCGTTGCTTGCCTGGATCATGGAGAAAGGCGGACGCAAACCCGGTTATGTGGTCGGCGGCATTCCAACAAACTTTGGCGAAGGCGCGCGGCTGAACGATTCCAAATATTTCGTGATTGAGGGCGACGAGTACGACACGGCGTTTTTCGACAAGCGCTCCAAGTTCGTTCATTACCTGCCGGAGCTAGTGATCGTGAACAACATCGAGTTCGATCACGCGGACATCTTTAACGATCTCAATGACATCAAGCTCAGCTTTCGCCGCTTGCTTAATATAGTCCCTCAGAACGGCATGGTGGTTGTGAACGGCGACGATCCCAATTCCGTGGAGGTCGCCAAAGATTGCCTGGCGCAGATGGTCGAGGTCGGCTTCTCGAAAAACTGTGCGCAACGGATCCGCGACGTGGCGTATTCGTCCAGCGGATCACGATTTAAACTTGGCGACGACGTTTTTGAAGTTCCGCTTGTTGGCGAATTCAACGTTCATAACGCTGCAATGGCTGCGACCGCGGCGCGGTTTTATGACGTGCCCACGACGAAAATCGTCAGCGCATTCAAAAGTTTCTCCGGCATTGCGCGCCGGCAGGAGCTTCGCGGCGAAGCGCGCGGCGTTAAGGTGATTGACGATTTCGGTCATCATCCTACCGCGATCGCGCAGACGCTGCAGGCGCTGCGTCATCGCTATCACGGGCAGCGACTGTGGGCCGTCTTCGAGCCCCGCTCGAATACGACGCGGCGCGCAGTGTTTCAGCAGCAACTGCCTGAAGCATTGAAAGTGGCCGACGGCGTCTTCATCTCGCAGGTGGCGCGACTCGAACAGATCCCCGAAGACCAGCGGCTCAAACCGGAGCGCGTCGTGGCGGCTATCGCCAAGGCTGGCCGGCCGGCCTTTTACGAGCAAAATGCCGACGCGATCGTGGATCGAATCATCCCGATGTTGCGATCAAAAGATGTGGTGGTGGTGTTCAGCAACGGCGGCTTCGATAATATCCATGAGAAGCTGCTTGCGCGATTGCGCGCGTGATTCGTTGAAGCGTTACGGCGGCGGAGCCGCCGACGTATGATCGTGCACGATGCGCCAGCCTTCTGGCAGGCGTTTGAAAATGAGTGTGAAGCGCCCGTGCGGCTCGTCGTTTGCACGTTTTAGGCTCCAACGACCGAGCACGACTGCCGCATCAGGCGCCAGCATCGTAACTTCGATACCCGAGAAGGCGAGTGTCCCCATCTTTGTCCGGTCGGAATACTTTCGCCGATATCGTTCGCGGACTGTTTCCCAACCGCGCCTGACTTCATCCTCTGAAACAAAAACAGTCGAGGACGAGCGCGCGTAGCCGTTCATGAAGACATCGATGTCGCCACGGTTCCAAGCGTCCTGTTGTGCGCGAATCACGGACTGAATCTCTGCGACTGGATTCGGAAGCTGTTCCGCCGCGGCATAAACGAAAGCGCACATCAGAATACAACAGGCGATGGCTAGTGCGACTTTGGTTTGCAATGATAACAATCTCCTATAACCTAGCAGTCCCTGCCGCGGCCACGCTGAGCACTGAAGGATGCTTCCACTTGAGGGAAATACGTTGACGGCTCTCATAAATCTACTACGGTCGCCCATCCAGCAAAACAGGACTGTGCACCGGCTTTTCTGTATCGCGACTGCGACCCTCGTGCTTGCCAGCGCGACGGCAGTTTCTGCTCAAAGCGATTCGCAGCGCCCCGACGTGCCTGCGGTGGAGCCAGTCGCACAGCAAGCGCCGGCGGATCCACCTGCTGCTCCCCTCGCTCAGAGTGAATCGCAGCGCCCCAACGTGCCTGCGGTGAAGCCAGTCGCACAGCAAGCGCCGGCGAATCCACCCGCTGCTCCCGCGATCTCCCCAGCCACTGTCCGGCTGCAATTTCCCAACAGCGACGTAGTCGACGTGTTGCATCTTTATGAGCAGCTCACCGGGAAGAAATTGGTGATGGATAATTTCGTCCAGGGGAAGGTGAACATTTTCATCGCCAAAGACGTGTCGCGCGACGAGGCGATCAAAATCATCGAGATGAGTATGGCCCTCAACGGTATTTCGCTCGTTCCGGCCGGCCGCGACATTGTTGATGTCGTCGGCGCCGGCCAGAATCCGCGCAAAGCGCCTGTTCCCATTATCTCTGATTTGGCGGACATCCCCGCGGGCAATCCTGTGGTCAGCTTTTTGTTCCGGCTGCAGTACGCCGATCCGCAGGAACTCCAGCAAGTTCTAATGGCATATTTTCAGGGGAGCTCGGGCACGATCAACATTCTGGCCCTGCCAAAATCCTCCAGCCTGCTTGTGACGCAGAACGCCGATATTATCAGGCAACTTGCCGGTGTGATTGAACAGGTGGATGTGGCGCCGGCGGAAGTGGTCAGCGAATTCATCAAACTCGAGCGCGCCGATGCCAGCAAAGTCGTCGACATGCTCAAGGAAATTTTCGAGAAGGGCGCTGAGACGCCAGGTCAGCCAGGTGTTCGCGGCGTAAAGGTCCCTGGAGGTGTGCCGCAGCCAGTCCCGGCGGAGGCAGGCGGCGGCGGTATTCTTTCCGAAGAAGCGGTGATCGTGGGAAAAATTAAGGTCACTCCCGACGTCCGCACGAATCGCATCCACGTCGTGACGCGACCCATCAACATGCCGTTCATCCGGCAATTGATCCACGAATTTGATGCGAACGTTGAGTTTGCAAAGCCGGTTACCCGGTATTTGAAATACATTTCCGCCGGCGACATTCTGCCGGTCCTGGTGCAGGCATTGACGGAGCCGGGAATGGAAACTGCTGCCGGCGCAGCACCAGGAGGCGCAGCGCTTCCAGGAGCTTCGCCGCCGGAGGCACGACCACGAGCGCGCCCGGCGGGTTACACGGGGGGGACAAGTTCCTTGAGCAGCTTGACCGGGGGCGAGACAGGCACTACCGGAGGCGGAGGCAGCACACTCAACATTTCGGAAGAACTTTCCACTCAACCAGTGGATACCGTGCCAAAAGCGGTCG
>DATFXC010000099.1:0-4330 GCA_035258625.1 Candidatus Udaeobacter sp.
ATTGGAAAAATTATGAAAAAGAATTTGCTCCTATTCTTTCGCCGCTTTGTTCCGTTCAAGCGGAATGGCGGCGCCAACGGCAACGGTAAGGGCAATAAGCACAATCGTCGGCCGCAGATTCGATGGCCGTACGTAATGAATTCCTCTGTCCCGATACTCGGCCCAATCGCCCAGGGTTCCTGGATTTGGCATCATCACCATAGACGCTGGTATCACGGTTATTACCGGACACGCCGTTAACGGAGTTCTGGCAAAATCTCTCTGCTTTGTGCGCGGCCACGCGTTTGTCTTGACCGGATGATGCGCCGCAAATCTTGTTTTAGCGCGGCGGAATTTTGGCGCTGGCGGAACGCAGCGTCCATGCCGCGCACGCCTAATTCGACCAACGATTGACAAACGAAGGTTTCATGCGATTGATCGGGCGCGCTAGTTTCCCCTCTCGCCAGCGATTCTCTCGGCGAGGTCTTAGGAAATTCGCACGTTTCAATCAGCAATTGCACAGAATCCGCAGGTATGGCGGGACACAGCAAGTGGTCGAAGGTCAAGCGGTTTAAGGGCGCGATCGACGCGAAACGCGGCAAGATCTTCAGCAAATTATCCAAGGAGATTACCATCGCGGCTAAAACCGGCGGCGGTGATCCCAACGGCAATCCGCGCCTGCGCAGCGCGATCCTTGCGGCGCGCGCGCAGAGTATGCCCAACGATAACGTGGAGCGCGCGATCAAACGCGGCACCGGCGAAGATAGAGATGGCGAACAGCTCAATGAAATCACGTACGAAGGTTACGCGCCGGGTGGCGTGGCAATCATTGTTGAAACTGCCACAGACAACCGGAACCGAACCGGAGCGGAAATCCGGAGAATCTTCACCCAGAACAATGGCAACCTCGCCTCGAGCGGCAGCGTCTCGTACATGTTTCACCGGAAGGGACAGATCACTGTTCCGCGCTTGAGCATTGATGAGGATCGGCTGCTGGAGATCGCGTTGGAAGCCGGCGCGGAGGAGTTGACAATCGAGGAAGATCAATATGTTATTATGACTTCCCACGATCAGCTCTACGCCGTAGCTGAAGCGCTCAAGAAAGCAGGCGTCAGTACCGATGGGCAAAGGTTTACGTTTATTCCCGATACTACAGTCGCGGTCAGGGACGAGACCGTGGCGCGTCAGGTGCTCGGCTTGTGTGATGCACTCGAAGAGGACGACGACGTGCAAAACGTCTATTCAAATCTAGACATTCCCGACGAATTGCTGGCGAAGTTGCCGGCCTGAAAAAACTTACTGCTTACATCAGACTTGTTAGGGCGCTGCCCCCCAACCGCAGCGAACAATCTTAGCTTATGAACGAAGAAAACGAAAACCAGTCCGCCACAGGACGGACTCGCGGTGGCGAGCCGGCGCCGCTGGAAACCGAGTCCGCTTTACCGGAGCAACGCCATCATCGCTCGCGCCGTCGATTCCCGAGAAGGCGTTATCGAGGCGAACGCTTCAGGCGCGATAACTCCGAAGAATCGCCCAACTCTTCTTCGACAAACGCCGATAACGCCGGTGATGTCGCCGTCGAAACTCTCGATCGGCCAATCGGGGCAGCTGGCCGGGAAGCCGCTGAGGGCGCTACCGAAGCCAGCGAGCCGGTTCAGGCCGAACCGGAATTCGGCGAAGGCATCATTGAAATTTCGGGCAAAGGGTTCGGTTTCCTACGCGATCCGAAACGCAATTTTGTGCAGACGCCACAGGACATCTTTATCACTCCCGAAATTGTGCGGCGCTTCGCTTTGCGCGACGGCATGTGGATCAACGGCGAAATCCGGCGCGGCAATCGTGGCCCGCAATTGACGAAGTTGATTACCATCAATGGCGAAAAGCCCGCTAAGTATCAGGGGCTTCGTCCGTTTGAAGAATTAACCACAATCAATCCCAACAAACGGATCAAGCTCGAGACGGTGCCGGAGCGATACACAACGCGCATCATGGACTTGATGACACCATTGGGAATGGGCCAGCGCGGGTTAATTGTCGCGCCGCCGCGTACCGGCAAAACAACGCTGTTACATCACATCGCCGACGCTGTCGCAAAGAATCATCCGGAAATGATCCTGATTATTCTTCTAGTGGACGAGCGTCCGGAGGAAGTAACCGATTTTCGCCGGTCGCACCCGACAGCGGAGCTGATGGCCAGCTCGAACGACGCCGACATCAAGAGCCACACCCGTATTTCACAGCTGGCGATCGAGCGCGCCAAACGACTGGTCGAAGCCGGCAAACATGTGTTTATCCTGCTCGACTCCATCACGCGCACGGCTCGTGCGTTCAATAACGCGATGGGTGGCGGCGGTCGCACTATGAGCGGCGGTATCGATGCGCGGGCAATGGAAACTCCACGAAAAATCTTCGCAGCCGCGCGGAACACTGAGGAAGCAGGTTCGCTCACGATTGTCGCTACGGCGCTGATTGAAACCGGTAGCCGCATGGACGAGCTGATATTTCAGGAATTCAAAGGCACTGGGAACATGGAAATGGTGCTCGACCGGAAAATCAGCGACCAGCGAATTTATCCGGCGATTGACATCTTTTTATCCGGAACACGCCGCGAAGAACTGTTGTTGCAGCCGTGGGAACTGGAGAAAATCAATCTTATCCGGCGCGGGCTTGCCGGACACAAACCGGAGGAGGCCATTCAGCGTCTCCTGATGTTTGTGAAGAAGTTCCCGACCAACACCGAAATGCTCAAGGGCATTCCGGGTTAATGCGACGCTTTAATTTTCCGCTCGTATAGCGCCTGAACTATGTCGCGAGCACCGACGTAATCGCGACGGAAAGTTTCGAAGCTGTCATAGCCCGATCGAATGCCCAGCTTTCGCTGTTCGTTTGGATCGCTCGGCAATGCCGAGACAGCCTTGTTTTCGTATCGGCGCAACACGGATTCGCATCGGCGGAGGTATCGGTATGACTCTTTTAACTTCGTGGCTTCAGTATCGTCGAAGACTCCACGTTCGCGTAATCCGTCCACTGCCCGCTCCCAATTCGGCTCCCAGATGTTTTCGCGCATCTGCAGTGCTTGAACGAGAAATTCCGCCTCAATGATTCCTCCACGTCCGGTCTTTAGATCGACAAAATCCGCTCCGCTGCCTCGCTCGCGGCGAACCCGCTCGAGCATGCTGTCGATTTTGACCAGAAACTCAGGGTCCTGAGTGGCGCGGCGCCAGGCAGATTTGGCAATTTCCATGAATCCATCCTGCATCGACCCAGCGATTCCACGCGCGCGAGTCAGCGACTGCATCTCCCATAGCTGGGCCCGATTGGCATAATACCACTCGAAAGTCTCTAGAGAACAAACCAGCGGGCCGTTTTCACCTTCGGGACGCAGCCTCACGTCGAGCGGCCAAATGTTTCCCTCGGCAGTTGGCTGCGCCATGGCGGTGAGGAGGCTTTGCGCGGCGCGATTGTCCTCGCCGAGGAACACGACGTCGAGGTCTGCCCCGTAACCGACCTCGCGTCCGCCAAATTTGCCGAGAGCGATGATGGTCGTTTTCTCGTCCCCGAGGAGCTTGGCTGTTTGGACCAGACAAGCTTCAGCCAAATCAGATAGTTCGGCGAATACGGCTGCCGGGATAGCGAGTCCGAGAACCTCGCGCAGAATAATACGCAAGAATTGGCGCTGCCGGTATCCACGAATCGGATCGAGATTGTTCGCATTCGCGCCTAACGACTCGAGCCGCCGGAGGTTCTCTGCCACCGACCGCGGTTCATCAAATGTTGGATCCCGGGTAATGTCTTCCAGAAGTTGCGGTCGGCGAATCAGAAGCTCGCCGGCAAAGCGGCTGGCATCGAAAGTTTTCACAACCAGCTGAAGCAACTTCGGATTGGTGACAAGCAGCTCAAACAGCAAACTGCGCAGGCCGTAAGCTTCAACGAAACGAACGAATTGGTTCAGGGTTAAATCTGGGTCGGCAGATTTCGTGATCCACTTCAGCAGAATCGGGCGGAGCTTTTGGAATGTCTGTCGCGTCCGTGGTGCCACATGAAAACCAGTCGCACCTCGTTCGAGATCTCTCAGCGCCTTCTCCGCTCGTTTCGGATCGTTGAAAATTTGCAGGTTGACTTTGGCGTACTGCGCAGGCGTCTCAGAGATGATCCTTTGAAAAATAGGACGGACCGATCCCATCCGGTTTTGGCGGGCCGCTGCGAAATCACTGGCCGACGAAAAGCGGAGACTGCGCGCGAGACGGCTTAATGGTTCCGGTTCGTCTGGAACGGTGTGGGTCTGTTGTTCGGCTTCGATTTGCAGACGGTGTTCGACCCGGCGGAGAAACCGGTACGCATTGTCCAGCGC
>DATFXC010000100.1:0-5872 GCA_035258625.1 Candidatus Udaeobacter sp.
CTCCAGGCCAATCTGTATCTTTCAGTGGTGAGAATCAGCTTCGACATTCTAATTTTTTGTCAGTAGAGCCGCTCACATGATGCTGTGATTCGCGTTTACGACCAGGCTGGCAACATGATCGAGGCGCATGAGCACGCTGGAGATTTCGAGGAGTGGTGATGTCGCTTAAAGCACTTATCGTGTTAGTCCCTGTGGGCATTCTTCTCTTTGGGTCTGTAGCCTTGTTCCACAGAGAAAAGACCTTCGCCTGTTTTCTACAGTTGATCGGCGCGGCCTGTTTAGTTGTGGTGGTTCTTACCCACCTCTTTGAAGCGTTTCGCCTGTTTCCTTCAATGCATTGGGGACATGCACATGGCGTTGGCCACTATCTCGATTTTTGGAGCGCCGTTCTTGGTGTCTCGCTGTTTCCAGTCGGATATTTATTGCATTCTCTGACAAAGCGCCGCTCCTAAATGCTTCAGCGGCCTGGCGGACGCGGCCGGCAACGTGATCGAAACGCACGAGCAAGCGGCGATTTCAAAGAGTGGTAGCGCGTGCTTGTTGCCGTTCCAACTGATTTCGCTTCCTAAATGTCGAATATTTCCGCACAATTCTCGCCATGCAGCCTTTTACCCGCTTTGCTCCTCGCGAGCGCACCGAACCCCCGAAAACGAATCAGCCAGACCCATCTGTCGTCCCAGGGCTATTCAACCGCACGTCCATGCCAACGCAATCCGGCGCTCTTCTCTCCCAAGGAGTTTTGATCAAAGGCTCGGTCAAATTCCTGAGCGAGCTGTTCATCGACGGCGAGGTGGAAGGCACAATCGAGTCTACCGGAATGCTCACGATTGGGGAGCACGCGTGCATACGCGGTGAGATCAGGACGAAATCAGTGGAGGTGCAAGGGACGGTTGAGGGCAATATTTTCGTGACTGAACGCTGCGAGCTCCACGCGGGTTGCACGCTGCGTGGTGATATCGAAGCGCCCCGGCTGGTGGTTAATGAGAACGTGACATTCCTTGGCAACGCAAAGGTCGGGACGGGGAAGTTACATCCGGCTTGACGTTCGCCCGCCGAACCAAACGCAGTCAGCAACGCAATCGGCTACGCGATGCATCGCAGCCGGTCACATGATGCTGTGATTCGCGTCTACGATGCCGCCGGCAACGTGATCGAGACGCACGAGCACGCGGGCGAGTTCAAAGAGGGGTGTGTTTGGGACATGGACAATGAGGCCGAGAGATTAAAGGATTTTGAGAGGCAGCATCGAGATCTGTCTGACGCACGCATCGAAGAAGAAAAAGAAAAATACCTTCCAGACTTCCCTGAAAGAAAGATCCTTAATCGCATTCTTGATGAGCGTGGGACGCAACGCGAAAAAGCAGCCCGTATCGCTCTTCTCGCGTTTCCATTGCCGGCGCGTTGGCGGCGTGGGTTGGCGCGTTGGCCGCGTGGGCGTTGGTATTGGTTTCATGGTGTTCGAATACGCATCATCGCCCCCAATCATCCGTTGTGCCCACAACGCCACCAGTAGAGGCTTTACCATCCCCCGACGAAACGAGAGAGCCGTAATCAATTGCGCTACCCTGGACGCACTTATCGCCTATCGTGCATGTGCGAACAGTTGCGACACAAAACGGCCATTTCAGACGCTCATAACGTCAACAAGGCGTCATTCGCTAGGCGGTTGGGTATATGGGGACACAGCTATTATCTTTGTGCCCTTCCCTGGTTCACTTGTTAGTTCCAGAGTGGCGCCGATCTGATCGGTGCGTTCCTTCATGCCTATTAATCCGATGCCTCCGCCGTTCATTGCATTGACAATAAAGCCGGCGCCGTTATCGCGCAGTTCCAGGTAAACTCCGTCGGCATTGAAAGAGAGGCGGGCGTGAAACTTGGTCGCGTGCGCGTGCTTCAAAGCATTGGTCAGGGCTTCCTGGCCGATGCGGAGCAGGTTTTCTTCGACGCTCGGTGCTAGCTGACGCGGTTCGCCGTGCACGCGAAACTCCGTTCGGAGCGATGTGCCCGCAGCGGTGTTTTTAATGATCGCCTTTAGCGCATCAGCGAATGCGGCTTTTTCCAATGCCTGAGGCCGAAGCGCGTGCACGGATCGGCGTGCTTCGCCCAAGCTGTTGCGAGCAAGTTCACGCGCTCTGCGGACCTGACCAACAGCGTGCTCTTGGTCGTTATCCAACAATGCCTCTTCAGCAGCTTCCATCTGCACGATCACGCCGGTGAATCCCTGCGCAAGCGTGTCGTGGATGTCTCGCGCCATGCGGGTTCGCTCTTTGAGAATGGCAGCCTCGCGCTGCTCTTCTACGAGCTCCTGGCCATGCGCCGCCAACATGACGTGATGGGCCAGCGCTTGAGCAAACTCGATCTCATCGGCTCGATAAGACCCTTTTTCTGAATGATGAATACCGATAAACCCACGAAGCTCCCCGGAAACAAACATCGGTACGGCCATGAATCTTTGGCATCGGTGACGCTTCAAGTACTCGCGGAATTCCGGCTCGAGACGTGCATCCCCATCAATGTCGTCGACGACTACCGGCGATTTCGTAAATAGTAATTCCTGGAGGAGAGGTCTCTTTTTCCACGCGGACGGATCGTTCGCAAACGGATGATCTGAATCCACCGCGACCTGACGATCATCTTCTATCACCAGGTGCATCCGCACCGTGTCATCCTGCGGATTGCGCAAAAAGAGCAGCACGCGAAGCGCGCGCAGATGCTGGCCGATTGTTCGTAACATTTCGCCGATGAACTTCTCGGGTGCCGATTCGATCGCTAGCACGTCAAGGCTGCGCATCATCACTTCGACATGGCCTCGCGCGACCCGCTCGGAAGCGCGCAGAGCTTCGTGGGCACGGTCACGTTCGATGGCAACTCGTGTAAGGTGTGTCGCTAACTCGATCAGCTCGAGATCGCGCGACGTTGGGCTCCGGGGTTCGCGATAGTACATGCAGAACGTCCCAAGAACTTTTCCTTGCCAGGAAAGAACTGGATTCGACCACGAAGCGCGGAGCCCGTGTTTCAATGCTGAGGCGCGATGCTCCGGCACGTCCCACAGTGCGTCGGTCGCGATATCGGATACGATGACAGGTGAACCGCGATACGCGGCTGTGCCGCACGAACCGGCGCACGGCCCAATTGGCACCTTTTCCATTTGCTGTGTCCAATCGTGAGGCAGCTGCGGTCCTGCAACGACGTTGAGATGGACCCCGTCCGGTTTTAACAACAACACGGAAGCGAGCGTGCCCGGTCGCTGCTCCTCGATGATACAACATAACGCGTTGAGGATTTCTTTGAGCGAAACACCGGTCGCGATCATTTCCAGGAGCCGTTTCTCTGCAGCTAACAACGCTTCCGCCTTCTTCCGCTCGCTGACGTCGCGCAGGATCGCCTGGAAGTATCCACCGCGTATTGCGGAAACTGAGACTTCCACAGGAACGATCTCGCCGTTTTTGCGTACAAATTTTCTCTCGAATCGTATCGTGCCGCCCGTCTTTAGTTTCGCGAGCCTTTCTCGAAACAGGTGGCGTTCCTCCGGCAGGTAGGTGTCCGCGACTGGCATGCCAACCAACTGGTTCTGCGGAACTCCGGCTAGGTCAGCGCCCGCGCGATTTCCCAGAACGCAGATGCCATTGGCATCGACGACATAAATTGCATCAGGCGAAATTTCGATGAGATCCCGGTATTTCTCTTCGCTCTTGCGCAATTTTTCCTCCGCAAATTTGCGCTCTGTCACATCGCGCAGTGTGCAGAGCGTGGACAAGAATTCCCCAGTGGTAGACAAACGTGGAACCGACGCGCCATCGAAATGGACGATGGCGCCCCCTTTTGTTCTCCAGCGAAGTTCGTACGTGCGGGCTTTGCCTTTCACCAGGTCCGCGAGCACGTCACGAGCAACCTGCCGGTCCTCGGGAAAAAGAAGTTCAAAAATGTTCGCGCCACGCAATTCCGATTCTAAATAGCCGCTCAGTTGAACGCCACGCTGGTTGATGCAGAGAATGTTCCCACCGCGATCCAGCGAAAGGATCACATCGTGCGATAACTTAAACAGGTATTTTGCTGCGCTTTCGGCATCGTCGGCCGCCGGACAAGCTTCTTTCCGATTACTGATTGCCGATTGCGGATCGTTGGGTGGCTGCGCGCGTGTGCGCATGTGAAAACTCTAATAAGCCTCCCGCATTGCGCCACTTTTGTTTCCTCCCTCGAAAGAGGTGTTACGTGCTCTCCCAGCAGGCGCATCGAAAAATCCTCCGAGCGCTTCGTGGTGTGAGGACATGAGTCTGTTTAGCGTGTCGAACGAAATTATCAGACATGAAAACCGGACAATACCTAATTAATTGGAAGCGCTCACTGCGCACGATCCTTGGGCGCCGCCAGCGACGGCACGATCCCATGCTCGTGTTCAACATTTGGTCGTTTAATTTCACCGACGGGTGGAGCCGCATTTTTGCGAAGGAGCAATATGGGCGCTTCTCCGTCTAATGACTTGATGCAAGGGCAGTCGGCGTCTGTGCCGCTCAACGCCGCGCGAAGATCGATCGTGGTGAAAGTTCCCGTTCAGCGCGCGTATCAGAAGTGGGCGCGTGTTGAGGATCTGCCAAAATTTATCACGCCGTTGCAGAAGGTACGAAGAATCGACGGCACCCAGTTTTCTTACACCTGGCATCCGGACGGCGAGGAACGCCAGGGAGTTTTCAAGATTGTGCTTCAAATTCCCGGTCGGCGTATCGCGTGGCGCACACTCTCGAATGCGTTCATGTCGGGCGTCGTCTCATTCGAACCACGTTCAGAACGAGAAACCGAAGTGACATTGAAGATTCGTTCCGTTTTCGATCCGCCGAACTTGTCGCTGAGGCTGGAGGAATACCTGAGCAATTTTAAACGACTGGTAGAAAGCGACGACGCGACAAAATGAGAACTTTTCCTTCTGAGCAAGCACTGGTTGCGGCGTACTGGCGCAGACTGTCGCGGTCTATTGATCGCGGGTGGGAGATTCATCCTGTGATGAAGCTCACAGTTCAGTGAACTCGAAGCAACGCGCTAGATCGACACCCAGGGCCAGCGCGAACGGCCTCAACAATCTTAAACCAAGCCAAGGGACTCAACCGTGGACTGATCGACGGTGCCCGTGGCGAGCAGGCCGTTGTCGCGTTGATAATTTGCGATCGCGGCACGCGTGGTTGAATCGAGCGAGCCGGTGATCGCGCCCGCGTAATACCCGTATAGATTCAACTGTCGTTGCACATTGGCGATGACCTGGTCGGGCAACAAATTGCCGTAGGCGTAGATCGGATCGTCGCTCGGGTAGTAGTTAGTCGGATCGTAGCCGTAGGCCGGATACCAATAGCCAGCTTGCAAATAGTAATAGCTGCCGACGACGATCACGATGACGGGGCAATGACGTCGATACCAATCGCCATCATGCCAATCGTGGCGTGGCGGCGGGGGCGTCCCGGACGCGATCGGCGGATTTTGCGGAGTGTTACCCGGTTTTTGGTGGTGATGTTGATTGGGATTTTGGTTTCCGTTTTGGCCTGCAGGACGATTCGGTCCGCCTTGCGACACGGAACCTTGCGAACCTGGTGCTGGATTCCCGTTAGCCGGCTGAACATTTCCATTTCCGCCGCCCGGGAGATGCCGGCCGCGTTTCGTGCGCGGAGTGCGCGCAACCGGCGTTCTGGCTGTGGCTGGTTGTGACGGAGCCGGATTAACTGATTGCTGTGCAGGCGCGGGGAAGCCGACGCCGCCGCCGCGCTCACCGGCGATGAGTGATTCGCTCAGCAGGAATAACACGCTGCTGATTGCGAGGGAGGTAATTGTTTTCATACCGAACATTCTGTCGGGTGTTGTCTTACGGCCATGGCGAAATCGGATGATT
>DATFXC010000101.1:0-6027 GCA_035258625.1 Candidatus Udaeobacter sp.
TCCGCTTCCTGGCGGCTCGGGTGTTCGAGGACATAAATGAACAGGTTCTGCGAACTCGGCGGATCTTCCGGCACCCAATAACCGACGCTCTTCATGTTGTGTCGTCTAAAGATAGCATCGGTGTGATCGCCAAAGCGCGCTTTGAGCGCATCCATCTTGCCCTCGTGAACGTGGTACAAGCGCAATTCGTAAACGTGGCGTGAAGGATTGGCGCCGTGAAGGACGTTCAAGCCGAGAATCATCGCGGCGCCACAAACAAAAGATAAAAATATTTTCATATCGCGTTGGTCAGTCTTCCGGTTTCCGAACACTAATTTCGCCGGGCTTGAAATCGACTTTGTCGAACTTGGCTTTGTCGAGATCCCAGACCGCGTACAGCTCGGCGCTCCAAACCGGACCGGGAGCGAGGTTCGGTTTGTTTTCGGCAAAGACATTCAGGATGAGTTTGTGATCCTCGAACTCGATTTCTTTAGCCCTGTCTTCGTCCGATACAAAGGTGTAGCCGTCTTCGGCCGGGTATTTTTTGAGGAACCGGGTTTTGAAATCCCGATCAAAGATTTTCACGACCTCCGGCCAGATTTTTTCCGTGCGCTTCACCTTGTCATTTTCGATTTCGTAAACAACCAGGTCTTCTTTTCCCCACTTCATTGAATGCCAGACAGCGACGATCGCGTTGCCGTTCCACTTTGCTTTCGGCTCACCGCGCGAATTTTTCCAACCCGGCCCATTGTCGGGACTGACGTCCTCGAGCACCGCGTATGGTTTTAGCCTAGCGAGCACATTCGGTGGCGAAGACGATGCATCGTTTGAATCTTCATCACGAACCGGATAGAGAATCGCAAAACGTCCATCAGGCGAAATTGTATCTTCGCCGACTTCGTATTCTTTCGGAACTTCGGGATACGTTTTCGCTCTCTCTGCCGGTGACGCACTCTCCTCCTGCGCGCGAATCAATGGAGAAAGCGCGACGGCAATCGTAATCGAAATAAGTAGCGCCCTCATATTGCCGCGATCGTAAACGGCTGGCCGCGACTCGTCACTACCTTAGGTGCGCATCCCAGGCTGATTACGACGGATGAGAAAAGCGCAAATGCGTCGATGTGTCATCTGTGAGGAACATCAAGAACCTCTCCCATGTAACGGTGTAAATCATCCACAAGGATGTACGTCCGTCATCTGCTTACGGCAGGTATCCGTCCTTCTGCCACTGCGCGAACAACCCTAGCTGGTCCGCGGTCCAATAGGGTCCGGCAGATGGCATGGAAGGTGGATCGCCTCCGTTTGGCGAAAGTGCTCCAAGCACTTTGTTAGCGTTGTCCGCATCCGACATGAAAGTGTAATCGTCCAAGTTTACGCCGTGCGCCTTCATGTGCGAAATATCGACAGCGCGAAACAATGGCCTGATATCACGCGCGAAAGAAACCTTTGGCGCCTTCTTAGGTTTGCTCTGCTTTTTTGTCATGCGTTCTCCTCCATTTGCATTGTGACTTATCTGGTTTCAGCAATGAAAATAGCAGTGATTACGTCAGTCACCAGGCTGGAGCTGTTTCAGCCGCTTCAAGAAAACTAAGGAAAAAAAGGAGAGCCAGTGAGAGCATTCGTATGAATGGAAGTATTTGCGCCGAACCCGGCATAGCCGAGCCTTTTTCTTAAACTCTATGCCGCTCTCGTTTACGCCAATCATTCAAAACTACGTTGACGCGAGCAATGCACACGATGTGAACTCCATTCTCGCCTGCTTTGCCGATGACGCAGTAGTACGGGACGAAAACGCAACGCGCCGCGGCAAGATCGAGATCGAACGCTGGGCCCGCGAAACGATCAACAAATACAAATTCCACTTCGAACCGCTCAGCGCCGAAAAGCGCGGAACGGAAACTATCGTCAGCATCGAAGTCTCAGGAAGCTTTCCAGGCAGTCCGGTCACGCTTGATTATCACTTTATCGTGGCGAACGAGAAGATTTCGTCGCTGACCATCGATTCCTAAAACATCTGTTGCCGGTTATTTCCGGTATTGTTCATCCGATACCTTTTCCATCCAATCGACGACTTTGCCTTCGAGCGCCTCTTGAATGGCGATGTGCGTCATCGCGCTGGTGGGCGTGGCACCGTGCCAGTGCTTTTCGTTAGGCGCAAACCACACGACATCGCCCGGCCGGATTTCCTCAATTGGTCCACCCTCACGCTGCGCCCAGCCAAGACCGGACGTAACGAACAACGTCTGACCGAGCGGATGTGTATGCCAAACAGTGCGCGCGCCAGGCTCGAACGTGACGCTTGCGCCACGAACACGCGCGGGCGCCGGAGCTTCAAATAATGGCTGAATTCGAACTGAACCTGTGAACCACTCCGCCGGACCTTTGATCGTCTGCTGTGAATCACTCCTCGTAATTTCCATCTGCGAATCCTGTGTTCGTTTCGTCCGGGCGCAATTAACTTTTCGGCGGCCACTCCACGCCGGCGAGTTCCTTTGGCAGTTGTGTCGGGTCCACGGGATAAATCGGCGATAAATCGATCTTGGATCTCGAACCTTGCAGAAATTCCAGTTCCTCGGGTGCGCCGACGATGAGCCACAGCACCTCGTCATCGGTATCGTTGAACACCTGGCGCAACCGGTCCGGCGCAACCAGCACGCCTCCGTATTTCGGCACCGTCAACGTTTCGTCGCCAACGCGCATGCGGCCGGTTCCGTCGAGCACAAAGTAAAATTCTTCCGATGGGATGTGCTTGTGCAGCGTGTTGGCGCTCCTGGGTGGCAACCGCCACAGCCGCGCGCCCAGGTTCTCGCTGCCGGTGCGCTCCAAATAATCCGCGTTCGGAATTTTCATCAAGTTCGACGGCCGCCAGTGCAGGTCTTCTGGCTTGATGAGGTGATAGCCCTGAATCGTTTTCATGGCCGGGTGATTGGAAACTAGCCGGGCCGACCAACGTGCGCCAATTTCAGCTAAGAGCGACCGAATCAGAGCATGCATCGTAACCCGCTTACGATCTATGCTTTAGTTCGACGTTGTGCGTTGGATGTGGGCGTTCAGCGTTTTCCGACAATTGGGATTCCCTTCAGTCTCGGTTGGAACCTCTTCTTACTCTTGCCTTGTTACTTTCTTTTGACACCTGACTTCCGTCTCTCTTCGCTCGCGTGTTAGAGTCCCCACAAATGAAAACGAACCGGCTCGAAGCGTTCAGCGACGGCGTAATGGCCATTCTCATTACGATCATGGTCCTGGAATTGAAGGCGCCGCGTGATCCAACCCCCGCCTCCCTCGCAGGCATGTGGCCGACTTTTTTTGCCTACGTTCTGAGCTTCGTCATCATCGCCATATACTGGGTCAATCATCATTACCTCATTCACCTCGTGAGCCGGCTCGATGCCGCGATTCTTTGGGCAAACATGAATATGCTTTTTTGGATCTCGCTCATTCCGTGGGCGACCGTTTATCTCGGCGACAATCACGCGCTGCCCTTTCCGGTCGCGCTTTATGCCGGTGTCTCGGCGGCTGGGGCAATTTCCTTTTACCTCCTGCGCGAGTCTATCGCGCGGCACCATCACGAACCGGAGTTCATTCGGTTGAATAGCAGAATGGCGCGCAAAAATCTTATGGCCCTTCTCATTTATATCGCGGCCATCGTGGTGGCGTTCATTTACACACCGCTCGCGTTAATCATGATTGCGTTACCGGCAGCGATGTACTTCCTGCCGGATCGCGGCTTAGGGTTTTTCGTCCGCTAGCTTTACGCCAATGGAAACGCCGTTGACGCCTCTCGAATTTGGTCGCCGCGCGCGCAAACTCTACCCAGACCGCGTCGCAGTGATCGATGGCGACTCACGCTGGACCTATGCGCAATTTCTCGATCGATGTGATCGTTGGTCGGCGGCGTTGCAGAAACTTAGAATCGGCCCGGGCGACCGTATCGCCTATCTCTCACCAAACACTCACGCGCAGCTCGAATCGTTCTACGCAGTCCCGCAAACCGGCGCTGTGCTGGTGCCGTTAAACTATCGGCTCACAGCCGACGACTTCATTTACCTGATCAATCATAGTGGTTCGCGCATGGTTTGCGCAGACCGCGATTATCTTGGAACGATCGATAGTATTCGTGAAAAGCTTCCCAAAGTTGAACACTTCGTCGCGCTGAGCTGTAGCGTCGGCTGTCCTCAGCCGAATTCTGCCTGGCTCACCTATGAAGCAATGGTCGACGCGAGCTCGGCTGAATTTGTCCGTCCGGAAATTCGCGAGACGGATCTGCTCACAATCAATTACACCAGCGGCACCACTTCGCGTCCGAAAGGCGTGATGATCACCCATCGCAACGCCTGGATGAATTCCATCGGCACGCTCCTCTATGCCCGTATGACCTGTGCTGATCGTTACCTGTGGACGCTACCGATGTTTCACGCCAACGGTTGGACTTTCGTCTGGACCGTAACGGCAGCGGGAGCAACTCACATCTGCCTGCGCAAATGCGAGCCGCGTGCTGTATGCGAATTGATGAAGACCGAGCAGGTCACCACGCTATGCGCAGCGCCGACAGTTTTGATTGCGTTAGCAAACGCGCCGGAAAACATCCGTCGTCTCGCACCGAGAGGAATTCACGTTATCACCGCCGGTGCGCCGCCCGCAGCTTCCACCATTCAGCGACTGGAAGAAGATTTGGGTTGGACCATCACCCACGTTTACGGACTGACCGAGACAGCGCCGTTCATCACCGTGTGCGAGGCGCGAGCGGAACATGCGCCTCTTCCGATTAACGAACGGGCCGCGATCAAAGCGCGTCAGGGTGTTGAGTTAATTACTTCGGGTGAATTGCGCGTAGTGGACACGCACGGCAACGACGTGCCGCACGATGGCGTTACTCAGGGTGAAATCATCGCCCGTGGCAACGTGGTCATGGCCGGCTACTACAACGACCCGCAAGCTACCGAGAAGGCGTTGCGCGGCGGATGGTTTCATACCGGTGATGCGGCGGTCGTGCATCCGGATGGCTACGTCGAAATTCGCGACCGTTTTAAAGACGTCATCATAAGTGGCGGTGAAAACATTTCTTCGGTCGAGGTCGAAGGCGTGCTTTTGCGGCACCCGGCCGTGCAGGAAGTAGCGATAGTCGGCTTTCCACATGAAAAATGGGGCGAAGCACCGCACGCCTTTGTTGTTCTCCACGAAGGGGCGCAGGCCGATGAGCGCGAGCTGCTCGACTTTGCGCGCGCGAATCTCGCGCACTTCAAAGCGCCGCATAGCGTGACCTTCGTCAATGAGCTACCCAAAACTGCGACGGGCAAAATTCAGAAATATGTTTTGAGAGCGCAACGGCCTGCGATCGCTCCGCAGTGATTGTGAAGAACACAAATTAAAAAACAGAAACCAGGGGAGACAGCTTTGACACAGCTTCGGGTCGTCATAGTAGGCGGCGGCTTCGGCGGGCTCTACGCGGCGCGCGCCTTAGCTGGCGTTCCCGTCAGCGTAACGCTCATCGACCAACGCAACTACCATCTCTTCCGGCCGATGCTATATCAAGCGGCTACTGGCTTACTTTCGGCAGACGAAATTTCTGGTCCACTCAGGTCCATACTCAGTCGCCAAAACAACGTCGACGTTCTCCTGGGCGAAGTGACCGGCGTCGATACGGAGAAGCGCGTTGTCCGCCTTGAGCAGCACGACGTACCGTATGATTTCCTTATCCTCGCCACGGGCGTTCAGTATAACTACTTTGGACACGACGAGTGGTCTCGGATTGCGCCCGGCCTGGTGTCGCTGAACGACGCCGACCGCATCCGCGCAAAGGTACTGCTGGCATTTGAAAAGGCCGAGGAGCTGGCTGCACTCGAGTCGGCCCAGACTACGTCTCCGCAAATACAAAAGCTGCTTACGTTCGTACTAGTTGGCGCAGGTACGGTGGGAGTGGAGATGGCCAGCACACTGGCAGAAATGTCGCGCATGGCTCTGGCACATGATTTTCATCATATCGATGCGCGGTCTGCGCAGATCGTCCTGTACGAGGCGGCGCCGCGCGTGCTTCCCTCGTACCGTGAA
>DATFXC010000102.1:0-7058 GCA_035258625.1 Candidatus Udaeobacter sp.
GATGCAGCAGCGGATTGCCGAATCCATCGGCGCCAAGGATGCGGCGATTTTCGATGCGCACCTGCTCGTGGTCGAGGACCGCACGTTGATCGATGAAGTTCTGCGAAAACTTAAGACCGATCTCTGCAACGTGGAGTGGGCGTTCCAGGAAGTCGCCACGCGCTATGCCGAGACGTTAAGCAAAATCGATGATCCGTATCTGCGCGAACGCGCACTCGACATTCAGGATGTTACGAAGCGAGTAATTCACAATCTGCAGGGCAAAGCTCCCAAGGCATTTCTTTCCCTGAGCCAGCCGCACATTCTCGTTGCCCATAATCTTACTCCTTCGGACACGGCGAGCATGAGCCGCCACAATGTGCTCGGGATCGCCACCGATCTCGGTAGCCGCACTTCGCACGCTGCGATCCTGGCGCGTTCTCTCAATATTCCGGCGGTACTAGCCTTGCATGATATCACTGCAAAGATCGAAACCGGTCAGCACGTTCTTGTCGATGGGAGCGAAGGCTGGTTGATCGTGAATCCGACGCCCGAAACGCTGGAGCACTACAAGCAAATTGAATCACGAAGGGCTAAAGTCGCGGCGCAACTGAAGCAACTGCGCGAGACCACCTCCATCACGCGCGATGGACGTCACATCGTTCTTTCGGCAAATATCGAGCTTCCGGAAGACGTCGATGCGGTCGCAGCCAACGGCGCGGAGGGAATCGGACTTTATCGCACCGAGTTTCTCTACTTGAACCGCGAAACCCTGCCAACTGAGGACGAGCAATACGAAACCTACCGAAACGTTGCAGAGAGAGTACGTCCGAATCCGCTGATCATTCGAACTTTTGATTTGGGCGGCGATAAACTGGCTGCCGGTGCAGTGGACATCGCCGATGAGTTGAACCCTTTCCTTGGCTGGCGCGGGATCCGGTTTTGTCTTGAGAATCAGGAAATTTTTAAAACACAGCTGCGCGCCATTCTCCGTGCCACCACCGTGGGCAATGTAAAGGTCATGTTTCCCATGATCTCTGGCCTGGATGAATTGCGCCGCGCTATGGTTGTGCTCGGGGAATGTAAACAACAGTTGCGAAACTCCAAAACCGAGATGGCCGAAAGAGTTGAAGTTGGCGCGATGATCGAAGTCCCAAGCGCGGCCATCTGTGCAACCGCCATTGCGCCTGAGGTCGACTTTTTCAGTATCGGAACAAACGACCTGATTCAGTATGCGCTTGCAGTGGACCGGGTAAACGAAAAGATCGCATATCTGTACGAGCCGACGCACCCGGCAATACTGCGTTTGCTCAAGATGGTCGCCGACGCGGCCCACGCGAACCAGATCTGGGTAGGCGTTTGCGGAGAGATGGCGGGCGATGTTGCGCTGGTGCCGCTTTTGTTAGGCCTTGGCATGGATGAACTTAGCGCAGCAGCGACCCTGGTCCCGCGAGTCAAGCGCGCGGTGCAAAGTCTGACCATTTCTGAATGCCGCGAGCTGGTCGAGGAGACATTGAAACTCAACACAGCCTCGGAAATTCTAGCGCGTTGCCTACAACTGGCAGACAGCCGCTATGGCGATCTTTTGGGTTAACGCTTAGAACCTTAAGGTAACAACCGCCGGTCATTCCTAGCGAAGTCGAGGAATCCCGTTGCACTACGACTCGGCGATTTCCGCGGGATTCTTCGACTGCGCTTCGCTCCGCTCAGGATGATCCTTTCTCCGCTAGTTCTTCGAAACCGTCGAACTCTACACGTGCACGCATGCGCATCGCGCTACTCTTCCGTTTCGGGATCCGTTTTTAGACCCTCTTCCTCCATTTTGCGCAGGACATCGCTCATATCGTCTACTTCATCCCAGACGTCCTGACTCACGTAAATCGGCGCCTTTTGCTGAGTAGCCATGGCAATGCAATCGCTCGGTCGTCCATCCAACTCGATGATTTTTTTCTGCTGCAATTCGTTTTCGACCTGAATAATGACTCTCGCATAGTAGGTGGCATTCTTCAGGTCGTTAATGATCACTCGTTCGACTTTTGCACCGAGGGCCGCAAGCAAATGCGCCATCAGATCGTGAGTAAGAGGGCGTTCTTTGGTGATGTGACGCATGAACATGGTGATTGCGCTGCCCACCGTTTGATCGACATAGATGATGAACACCTTCTCATTGTTCCCAAGAAACACTGCGCACCCGCCGCTGGTCGGCAAAACTGCCCGCACCTGCACCTCGATCACCGTTTTGTTCATCGCGTGAACAGTACGTGTGCGAACGGGAAACACAAGCCGTGCAGCGGACGTGGCACATCCCTGAGATGGGAAATATGCTTCAAGAGAAGATTTTCAGCCTACGGGCTTGAATGTTTTGCACACTGATTAATGTGCGCATTGCGGGCTTGTGCCGCAGTGCAACGAAATGAAAAACGAGTGGGATCTTGAGTCCGCCATTGCCACATACAACGTGGAAGGATGGGGCGAGGGTTATTTTACGATCAACAGCTCCGGCAATGTCGAAGCGCGACCGTTGCAGAACGACGGCGGTTCCATCGATCTCCTGGCAATAGTTAACGAAGCGCGCGCGAGAAACCTTGGTTTTCCGTTACTGATTCGGTTTCAGGATTTGCTGCGGCACCGGGTCGAATCAATCAATCGCGCATTTCAAAGCGCAATATCTGAGTTCGGTTATCAAAATCACTATCGCGGCGTTTTTCCTATCAAGGTGAATCAGTTGCGCGAAGTCATCGAGGAGATCGTCGATGCAGGCGAACAATTTCATTTTGGACTCGAAGCAGGCAGTAAACCGGAGCTCGTTGCGGCGCTTGCGATGCAAAAAGATCCCGAGAGTTTGATCATCTGCAACGGCTACAAGGATCCTGCTTTCGTTCGCATAGCGCTGCTCGGCCGCAAACTGGGAAAGCCGGTTGTCATTGTCGCAGAAAAGTTGGAAGAGGTTGAGCAGATCATTCGAGCGTCGAAGGAGGTTGGGGTCGAGCCTTACATTGGAATTCGCGCTCGCTTGTACAGCAAAGGCTCCGGGAAATGGTCACCGAGCGGCGGCGAGAACGCGAAGTTCGGTCTCGACACAACCAATCTCGTCGCTGCCAGCCAGATGTTGAAGGATGCCGGGTTGGCGCATTGCCTCAAGCTTGTTCATTTCCACGTCGGATCGCAGGTGCCGGATATTTCGACGATCAAGCGCGCCGTGCGCGAAGGCGCGCGATATTACGCAAAGCTTTCTAAACTCGGACACGAACTCGGTTATCTCGACGTGGGCGGCGGGCTTGGCGTCGATTATGATGGATCGCGCAGCGATTTTGACAGTTCGACCAATTATTCGCTCCAGGAATACGCGAACGACGTGGTCTGGAACATCATGGACGTATGCGACTCCGAAGGCGTCGCGCATCCTGCGATTGTGAGCGAAAGCGGGCGCGCCACGGTCGCGCATCATTCGGTGCTAGTCGTGGAAGCCTTCAGTTCGATCGAAAAAACTCCGCCAAAGCTCAAGGTCGAAGCGGACGAACGAGATCACAAACTCGTGGCCGACATTCTCGACGTGAAACAGCGGTTGAAACGTGGAAATCGTCTTGAGAGCCTCCACGACATCCAACAGATCAAAGAGGAAGCGCAGCAAACATTCGATCTCGGTCTGCTCGATCTCGAATCGAAAGCGAAGATCGACACGGTTTACTGGCAGGTCGCCCATCAAATCGTCAATATGCATCGCGGCTTGCGTTATGTACCTGACGAAGTGAAGGAGCTCGAAACGACCTTGGGCGATCAATACATCTGCAATTTCTCCGTGTTCCAGTCGCTGCTCGATCATTGGGCGCTCGGCCAGCTGTTTCCGATCATGCCCATCCATCGGCTCACTACGCCGCCTGATCGCCACGGCACCATTGTCGACATAACGTGCGATTCAGATGGCCGAGTCTGTAAGTTTATTGACTTGCAGGACGTGAAAGAAACATTGCCGCTACACCGGGTCCATCCCGGGGAGATTTATTATCTCGGCGTTTTCATGGTCGGCGCTTACCAGGATATCATGGGCGATTTGCACAATTTGTTTGGCCGCGTCACGGAAGTGCACGTTTTTCTCGATCCCGATGAAGAATCCGGCTGGTATATCGAAGAGGTGATCGAGGGTAGCACCATCGGCGAAGTGCTCGCGATGACGCAGTGGGACAAACTCGAGCTGATGCGTTTGCTGAAAGCGCAGGTGGATGAGGCTATCAAAACCGATCGCCTGAAGCCCAATGACGCGATGAAACTCCTCGATGATTACGAGCGGTTCCTGCAGGAATACACCTACCTCAGTCTGAACGGCGTGAAAGCGCCGGCTCAACCGGGCAGCTGGCTGCCGCTCAGTTGATCGGGTTGGTGGCGGGCGAGTTTCTCCTCTAACCTGCTCAACTTGTCATTCGGAGCGAAGTCGAGGAATCTCTGGATCTAAACATGACGCAACTTCCTCCAACTCCGATCAAGGATGCCCTCCAAAGCACCGCACCGATCGAGTCGACTCGTGTGCAGGGATGGGTCCGCACCAGACGTGATTCGAAGGACTTTTCGTTTATCGAACTGAACGACGGCTCGTCGCTGCGCAATCTCCAGATCATCGCGAAGAAGGATGCGCTGCCGAATTACGCAGACATCCAACGGCTCAGGACTGGCGCTTCGATTGTTGTGGAGGGCGCGCTGTTCGCGTCGCAGGGCAAAGGACAGAAATGGGAACTGGTCGCGCGAGACATCGAGATTGTCGGTGACGCCGATGAAACTTATCCGCTCCAGAAAAAAGGGCACACGCCGGAATTTTTGCGCGAGATAGCGCATCTTCGTCCGCGGTCGCACCTTTTCGGTTGCGTGTTTCGTGTGCGCAGCCGGCTCGCGTTCGCCGTTCACCAGTTTTTTCAGGATCGCGGTTTCGTTTACGTTCATACACCGATCATCACCGGAAGCGATTGCGAAGGCGCAGGCGAGTTGTTCCGCGTTTCTACGATCGACATCAACAATCCGCCGCGGAAAAACGGCGAGATCGATTACGCGCAGGATTTTTTCGCCCGCCAAACTTATCTCACCGTCAGTGGACAGCTGGAAGCGGAGGCGTTCGCCTGCGCGCTTACCAAGGTTTACACCTTCGGCCCGACATTTCGTGCCGAGAACTCAAACACGTCGCGACACGCCAGCGAGTTCTGGATGATCGAGCCGGAGATGGCGTTTTGCGATCTGACCGGCAACATGGATCTCGCCGAAGACTTGGTGAAGTATTTGATCGCCGACGCGAGAAAGCACTGCCCCGAAGAATTAGAACTGTTCGTGAAATTCGTGGACAAGGAGTTGCTTGCCCGACTCGATTTCGTCATTGAACGGCCGTTTCAGCGGATCACCTACACAGAGGCAGTCGAGCTTTTGAAAAAGAGCGGCGAAAAATTCGAGTTCCCGATCGCTTACGGGTCAAACCTGCAATCGGAACATGAGCGCTGGCTCACTGAGAAACATTTCAAATGTCCGGTGACGGTTTTTAATTTCCCAAAGGAAATCAAACCGTTTTACATGCGTTCGAACGATGATGGCAGAACCGTAGCGGCCATCGATTTACTGGTGCCTGGCATCGGCGAGATCGTCGGCGGCAGCCAGCGTGAAGAACGATTGGAAATCCTGGAGGACAACATGCGGCGTCACAACATGGATCCTGCCGATTACAAATGGTACCTCGATCTGCGTCGCTATGGAACTGTGCCACACTCCGGCTTCGGCTTGGGCTTCGAACGCATGCTGATGTTCATCACTGGCATTTCGAACATTCGCGACGTGATTCCTTTCGCGCGCACGCCCGGCAGTGCCGAATTCTGAGCCTTTCATCATTCCGAGCACAGTCGAGGAATCTGTCTGCCCTTACTCGCTGGGAAAAATTAGCGCTGCGCTTCTCGTACCCTCGTGAACTCGAGCTTGGAACCTCCCAACTCCTGGAGCACGAGCTGGTCGCTCGAAAGTTTCACCAGGTAAACAGCTGTCGCGAACGGCGTCTCGATCTTAATTCGGTCCTGATCACCGAATTTATATTTGCCGCGAACTTCTCCGACGAGCACGGAACCGTTACCCAAAAATTCCCAAACTGTTTGATTTTCAGCTCCAGACATCCGCCATTTGCCGACGATGCTGGAATCCCCGCAACCGGCCATAACAAAAAGCAGACCTGCCGAAACAGATACCACTAGCGCGCGTCGCGGAAAACCAAATCGCATCATCCCCAGGTATAATCCCGTGCGACTGTCAGGTCGAGCCAAAGTGAATGTTATTTGTGCGGCGCCTGTGCTCGCGGTGGCGTGAGCATGTATGTGTAGAATAAGTGCTTGCCACGCCGGTTTGTTACTTCGCCGTGCTTGCCGCCGGGAAAAAGCTCATGCGTCGTTTTGATATTGCTCGGTTGCCCGAGTACCGCTAAACAGCTACGAAAAAGCCGGAACTATTTCTTCCTCGGCTCCTTCTTCGATTCGCCGTTCGAGTCGCTCGACTCCTTTGTGGCACGCTTGGATTCCCCTGGGCGATATTCTTCCTGTTCCGCTGCGGCGAAAGCTTTTTCCAAACCAACCATGTCTTCGCCCGGCCGGAGCGTATCGAAGGACTCCACTTCCTTGCGCAGTTCTTCTTCAGAGTAATTTGCGGCTTTGATCGATAGGCCAATGCGGCGCTCGATTTTGTCCACTTTGATGACGCGGGACTCGACTTCCTGACCCACCTTGAGGACGTCCTTCACTTTTGCCACGTGATCCTCGCTCAACTGCGAGATGTGAACGAGCCCGTCAATATCGTCCTGCAATTGCACGAACGCGCCGAAGCTGGCGAGTTTTGTCACTTTCCCCTTCACCAAATCACCGATCTTGTACTTTTCATCGATGGTCTTCCATGGGTCTTCGGTCAATTGTTTAATCCCGAGACTGATTCGCTGGTTCACTTTGTCGATGTCGATGACCACGGCTTCGACTTCATCACCCTTCTTAAACATCTCGCTGGGGTGATTGATTTTGCGGGTCCAGCTTAAGTCGGACACGTGGATCATACCGTCGATCCCTTCCTCCAATTCC
>DATFXC010000103.1:0-11757 GCA_035258625.1 Candidatus Udaeobacter sp.
CATCGAAAAAACCGGAATCAAGCTGCACGCAGCGCCGATATTTCTCGACCGCGCTGCCCAGATCGCCGATAGCGACGTCGCCGCTCGCGTCGTCAAAAATTTGCTCGAGTGTTTGCATCCTTTACTCTCGCACAACGACCAGAACGGTCACAAAGAAAGCGAGTACAGGATTTTCAGGCAGCCGTTACTTCGTGTCCTTTGCGGACTTTCTGCGAGGCTCAACCTTTCTTAAATTCCAAGCCCGCTGCTTGCTGCCGGTCGCGCAACCATTCGAAAAGGACGATGCGCTCCTTGTTTTCAAGGATTCGTTTTTCAAAGGCCGCCTTTTTCTCTCCTGCATTCGCATCCGCGAGAGGCTCTCGCTTTTCCACAATCGCAATAAGTCCATCCGTACCAGAAGGCACAAAATCGGTAACGTCGCCGGGATTCAGCAATGCCACCGCGTCTTTAAGCGCCAGAAGCTCAGGGGACTGGTTTTTTTGCTCGTTACCCTCGGATTTTTCCGATCCCTCCTCGATCAATGAAAACGCAGGGAGCTTCTCAGGTTTTACGCCGGCTTTTGTGATGGCGGCTTCAAGCGGCTGACCAGATTTTTTGGCTTCCCGGAGTTGTTGCACCAGCTCAGCGCCTTTAGTCGACATTAACTCGCGCGCCCGCGCCTTCTTTAGCGCGTCCACGCTTTTCGGTTTCGCTTCTTCGAGGGTGAGCGGCCGCGCCTCGGTCTTCCCCGTCAAATGCAAAATATGGAATCCATCCGCCACCTGGACGGCATCGCTGTGCGGTTCCTGTGCCGACAGCTTGAAAGCCGCGGCGCCAAGCTGCTTATCGCCTTTCAACTGCGGATCGGGTTCCGCCGCGGTGAATTCGCCGGTCTCGAGCACTGGCAGTTGAAATTTCGCAGCCGCCTGCTTGAAATCCGCGCCCTTTTCCAGCAGCGCCTGCGTGAAGTCGGTCGCGCGGTCGGCCAGCTTCTGTAACGCTTCTATCCGTTCTCTGCCCGTCAACTTCTTCCCCTCCTCATTCAGCGTTAGTTGAACAAACTCGACCTTGCGTTTCTCGTCGGTTTTCAGCTCCGCTTTGTGCGCGTCGTAATACTTCTGCACATCTTCGTCATTAATCTTGATGTCCTTATCGAAATCAGCGGACCGAAACTGAATCACGCTGACATAGAGTTGGTCGTAGCCGCGCTGAAAATTTTCATCCAACTCGCTCTTGGGAAGCGAAACACCGGCTGCCAGAAGCTTTTGGATTTCGTTCAGGCAGATCTGATCGCGCACGAGTTGTTCGATGTGCTCTTCAGCGAGACCGAGCGGCGCCAGCCCGTTCTGTACAAGATCATTAAACTTGTTGATGTCGAAGCCCGAGTCACCCTGGAAAGCCGGCAGCTTCCGCACGACGTCGGCAATTTCGGAAGCACTCGGGCGCAGCCCCAGCCGTTCCGCTTCGTGCCGCAGGACGAGCAGGTTAACGATGAACTGGACCGCGGCCTGATTCTGGTTTAACCCGGCTCCTGCGGTCATGGTCCCGACAAAATCAGACATGCCAAGGACCTGCGCCAGACTCAGAAGCCGCACAATTTGCTGGGCCTCCAGCATGGAAACATTCCGATCATAGATGCGGGCAAATTGATCCGCGCGCATCGCACCGTAATCCGGACGCTGCACGAAATAGAAAATGAACGGAATCGCCAGGATCGCGATCACGATCATCAGCCAGTGCCGGTGCTTGCGCAGTAACTTCATCATAAGGGATAAAAATTAGCGGCGGCCCGGCTCAGCCGCAAATCTGGAGGCACCCCTCCCGATTCGCCGGCGAAAAAATGCTCTGTTGACCTACGGTGCGCACAGCGCACGGGCTACAGCTTTGCTGCCATTTCCTGAATGATCTCCCACGCTTTGCGCAGATGTTCTTCAGTTGTCAGCACGTTCCCAAAGCCAATCCGAATCACTGTTCGACCGCGCAATTTTGTCTGCGTGAGATACGCGCGCCCGCTGGCGTTGATTCCTTCTACAATACCGCTGTTCAATTTATCGAGTTTGTTCACCTCAGAATCGATGAAGCGAAAACACACCACGCCCATGCTGGCCGGCGCGGATAGTTCGAAACGATTGTCCCTTTTGACCCAGTCGCTGAGCAGGTTTGCCAGACGAATTTGTTCGCGCAGGCGGGCGACAACTCCGGCCCGACCTAACGACCGCCAGATCACCCATGCTTTTAGGGCGCGGAATCTTCGGCCGAGCTGGATGCCGTAGTCCATGTAATTTTTTTCGGCTTCGACGGTGTCGCCGCGCAAATATTCCGGCACGAGCGTGAACACGCGACGTAACCGTTCCAGGTCGCGCACGTAAAGCACACTGAAATCGAGCGGCACAAAAACGGTCTTGTGAGGGTTGATCGCGATGGAGTCGACCAACTCCCAGTCTTTGCTGACCCACTGGCACTCCGGCAGCATGGCGAAGCCGCCGCCATAAGCGGCGTCAACGTGCAACCATATTTTTTCACCGCGGCAAATCTTCGCGATGTCAGAAATCGGATCGACACTCGCGGTCGAAGTTGTTCCGACCGTTGCGACCACCGCCATCGGTTGAAAACCTTTGTCTCGATCTTCCGCGATAGCTTGGCCTAACGAGTTTACGTCCATTTGGAATTTATCATCGCTCGGCACGCGGATCACGTTTCCCTCACCGAGCCCAAGAGCGATCGCCGCTTTCTCGGCCGAACTGTGCGCCTGGTCGGAGGTGTAAATGCTAAAGCGCGGCAGATCTCGATCGGTGAGTCCGAGTTTTCTGGTCGCTGGCGCGGCTTCTTCGCGCGCCACCGCAAGTGCGTGCATGATCCCAACCGACGCTGTGTCGTAAACCACGCCCCCGAATTGGTCAGACAAACCGACCCATTGCCGCAGCCAATCGACAACAACTGTTTCAAGTTCGCTCGCGGCGGGACACGTGCGCCACGTCATCGCATTCACGTTTAGCGGCGCGCTGAGAATTTCGCCCAGAATTCCCGGCGCGGTGCTAGTCCAGCCGAAGTAACCGAGAAACATCGGGTGACTCCAGTGCACCATTCCCGGGACGATGATGTGATCTACGTCGCTGAGAATTTTCTCAAACGGCTCGCCTTCGTCGGGTGCACGCTTTGGGAGCTGCGCGCGAATCATGCCGGGTTTGTCGTCAGGCGCGACGCGCAGTCTTTCGATATGTTCGCGGAAGTCCGCAATCCAGTCCGCGAGTTCATGTAACTGTTTGCGAAATTCTTCCGCCGATGTGTCACCAACTAATTTTCGGTCCTGCATGGATTCAATTCTCATTAACAGCGTGCTTTAGCGCGGTGTAAAGTCGCCGCACGTTTCGGAACCGCTTTAGCGGTTTCCTCGCGCGCCAAAAAACCGCTGAAGCAGTTAGCTATCAGGGACATTGCATACACTTCGCTCAAGCGAAGTGTTAAGGAGAGGTCCTCAAAACGCAAAACCGAAACTGAAGTGGAACGCTCCGAAATCTTCGAACTCGTGCGGGTCAGGATTCACACCGTAGTCCAACCGAATCGGACCGACCGGAAGTTTGTAGCGCAGACCAGCACCAATGGCATAGCGCATATCGTTTAGCCCAATGTCCTCGGAGGTCGGCAACAGATTGCCAGCGTCAGTAAACACGGCGCCCTGCAACTCGCCGAAAATCGGAAATGTGTATTCAACATTGAACACGGTAAAAAATTCTCCGCCAACCGGATGACCATGATTATCGTGCGGGCCCAGATCGCGCTCGCCGAAGCTGCGCACGGTTGTTGCACCGCCGTTGAAAAAACGTTCGTCGATCGGAATTTCAGTGGCTTCGCTGGAGCCGCTGGTTGTCAGCGAATGGATGATGCCGGCACGCGCACCAAACGCGATCGAAGACTGCTGGATCCATCGCTGGAAACCACTCTCGACGGGCTGATCTGTAACCACGCCCGGTGTAAGTGGCTTTGGTCCAAACGGAAGATAGTAGCCGACGCGCATCGTGCTGCGGACGAATTCGATGTCGCTGCCAAGCGCGCTCGGCGCCACGTCGATGGTGTTGCCGATAAGAAAGCCGCGTGGGTTGACGTACGGGCTCTCACGGAAATCGAGTGTGTTTGTCAGTCCGATGGAATCGACCTGATAATTGCTCTCTCCCAGGAGGAAGTCCGGCCTGATTTGCGAATCGGTGATCTTCACATGACGAATGGCAAGGACAAGCGCGGCCTCGTCGTATTTTGTAATTTTGCGGCTCAGCTCGAATCGTCCGCCCAACTCAAATTTTGTGTAACCATCGTAATCGAAAGTGAGGGCGTACACTTTCGCCGTAAAAACAAAATCTGTGTCAAAGAAGAACGGGTCCTCATATAAAATTTCGCCTCGATAGCTGCGTTGCGAGACCTCAATGCTTGCGGTGACCGGGCGGCCGTAACCGAACAGATTGCGATCGCCGACCTGCACGCCGGCAAGTGCCCCTTCGTAGGTATCGAACCCGACCCAAAAACCAAATTCCTTGCTTTTGGCTTCCTCCGCCGAGATGTCGAGCCGCAACAAATGTCCATCGACGGGGACCGGTTTGATCTGAAGCAAGTTGAACTGCCCAGTCTTCATGAGCGTGCGAAATCGCTCGTCCAGAACATCAGGGCTGTACGTTTTGCCCTCTAACCTTGTGAAACGTTTTGTTACAAAACTGGGATGCAGCCGACGCAACCCGGTAACACTCACACCATCGAAGTGATAAACGGGCCCCGGTGAAACAATGATGTGCACCGGGACGCGACCATTCACTGCCACGTCCGGTGTGCCATTGGCCACTATTTTGATATCGTAGTAACCGCGCGCCTTGAAATATGCTTCGAGACGACGCGGAATATCTTCGACTCGCAGGTCGGTGTAAGGGCGTTTCAGGAGATCGGATACCTCGCCGCGGAGAGCCTCCGCACCGTAAACCGTCTGACCACTAAAGGTGATGTTTCCAAAAAAGTACTGACGACCTTCGTGAATTGGAACCACGGCATCGACCTCATTGCTTTCGGCGTGAAATTGGTAACGCGGAGGATCGACCAGCGCGTTCAGAAAACCTTCGGCTACATAGAACCGCTGCACCAGATGCGCGCCCTCCTCCAAGTCTGCAGCCACAAAGGGCAGCCTTTTTTCCAAGCGTGAATATCGCTCTCGTGTCGGACCCACCATGTATTCGAAGAGTTTGTCCGCCGGCTCATGCGCGTTCCCATCGAAGATCACCCTGCTTACGAGGAAACGCGGACCTTCGTTGATATCCAGACGCAAGCGGTCCCCCGATTCAATCACGTAGTGCACGTCCACTTTCGCGTAGCCGTGTTTCCTGTAAAAAACTTCGAGAAAAAACGCGAGGTCGTCCGCGCGTGCGGGACTCAATCCAAAATCTTCGATTGTAGTGATCTCCTCTTTGAGAGCGGTGCGCAGGTCCTTTTCCTTGAACGCCTGCTGGCCGCGAAATTCGATGATGCTGGTCCGCTTGGCGCGTTTTTCCTGCTCCTTCACGACCGCCCGCCGCTCTCTCTGTCTCTCTTCTGGTCGCACAACATCGACGCTCTGCGCTGCGACTTGAAAGGCGAGGGCCGCGGTACCGAGGGAGGAAAGGATCCAGTATCGCATGTTAGGAGCCTGTTGCAGTAATCAGCCATGTCGCGCGCAATCGCCCTTCGGGTTGCGCCGCTTTTTCGATTCTCCGCTGTTGCTCGTCGATTACAGACCACTCCAGGTATGTGTCCTCCTCGCGCCTTGGAGAAGCGAAAAATCGGCAGCAACGCGGCATGGCTGAGTACTTCAACAGGCTCCTATCGAAAACGAATCAAATATTTGACTTTTCCCCGAAAATCGCCGTGAACTCCCACATCGCCGGTGAGGACAATCTGGTCGGTGACCTTGAACCGTACCGTCGCCTGCTGCTGACCAGTTCTTGGATCGACTGTACCCAAATCCAGATCCAGCCGATTGAATACGGTGTTACTGTCGGTCGGCTCGCCTTTTTTGACGATTTTGCGGTACAGCTGTTGGAACAACAGCATGGCCGCCCGCCCGGCCAGAACGTTCCCAGTCGAGAGTTCCTTTCGCGTCGTCCCGGTCGCGATCAACGAGATGATTTCTTCCTGCGGCAGAGGCGGTTCACTGGTGAAAATCGCCTGTGGCGAAAGCAGAGTGCCATAAACGTACACGCGCACGGTGTAATCGCGGATCACCGATGTGCCATGCAGATCGATTGTCGGATTTGTGGAATCGCTCGGATCGAACGTGAGGGAACCGCGGGAAACGTCGAGCCGGCTGAAAGGCAATGTAGCCTCGACGCCTTCCATCTGCACCACACCTCGCAGACCCGGTTTGACCCCCGTCCCAGTCAATTTCAGATCAGTCGTCGCATCGCCGGTGGCCAGATTACCGCGAATCAGCACCGGATTTTTCGTTTTGATCGCGACATCAAATTTCCAGTCGCGGAACGGCGGGGACGGCAGAGAAAAAAAATCAGGTCGTTCGGCAGGCGCTTGCGGCGCAGGTCTGCCCGGAAGGCCAATGGGGATAAGATCAATGTTCTTGAGAAACCGGCTGTCTGTCAGTGCGACATTGCCGCTGACTGTCGCCGCCGCAAGTGGTCCGGTTATCTTGACATCAGCATCGGCGCGCGCGGTGAGCGTATCGTTTCGCGCAACCAGCACGCTCTGAGCTCTCACTTGTAAATCGAGAATCGGTTCGGTCAGTTTGGCGAACGTAACTCGCCCGCTCATAGTAAACGGCCCGCCAGCCAAATCGCCCCCGAAGCGATCGAGAGTAAGCGCGTTGTCCCGAAAAGTGAGGCGTGCACTAAAACTCCTCAGCGCGGGAAGAGTCGCATTCGTGAAACGGGCGACGTTCACCGTCATGTCCCCTGCTCCACTCAAGACCGGATGACCAAGCGTTCCACTTACACCAACGTCCAGACCCAGCTCGCCATCCAATTGCTGAAGCTCAGGTACAAATTGCCTAACGAAATTTACTGAGCTGCGCGGGACGTGGGCTTTTGCAGTGATCGGCGTGTCGTCCGCGACTTTTCGGGCGCGCGCAATTTTCGGAATGTCGAAAGGCATACTGCCATTTACTTCAACCGGCTGAAGGCGCGCCTGTTGCAGCTTTCCCGAAAATGTCAGGCGATCCTGCGCCGTCTGTGCAGTGAGTTCAAAAGTCGCGGGTTCCATTTTCGGCCAATATTCACTTCGTAAGTCTCGGGCCTGCAGGTCGAGGTGAGCGTTCAGGTCGGCGATTGTTCCGCTCGCGTCGAGCCTTGCGTTCACGATACCAGACGTGATCGCTTTGATTCCGAGAGCTTGCGCCAGCCTCTTTAGATCAAGGTTCTCGGACTGCACTATCGCCGAAACGTTGCCTGAGGAGGGAATCACCGCGGATTTTGTCCCGAGATTTCGCCATACAAACGGAAGCGAGACATAGCCGTACGCGTAATTCGTGCGTTGTTGCGGTGGGACGGCTTCTCCGGTCGCGCCGCTGCGGCGGGCCCGCTGCGGTTGCGGGGCGACAACCTGGTTCAGCTGGATCTTGTCTATCTCCAGCACGTCACCCTTCGTCCGAGCGATCGCATTGAAATCCATGGTGGTCGTCGCGAAAAAAATGATCGGCACATCAAGACCCTCAGGCGAGTACGACGCGTCGATGTTCGCTTGGAGCCCTTGCAAGTTTCCGTAGCGCGCTTTTTCCAGAACGAGCTTGAGGTTGCCGGTGTTTTTAAACGCCTGTGCATTACCGCTGCCCTCCCAATCCAATTTAAACGAGCCGGCCAATGGGCTCTGGTTGCCAGACACGCGCAAAAGCGGCTCCAACACCGCCAAGTTCAATACGCTCGCCGACGCCTTGCCGCTGTAGTGCTGAGGCGGCTGCAAGTTGAATGTCCCGGTTGCATTGACGTAATCGGTGTTGTTCAGAGTCGCGCTGCACTCATTGAGATGGACCACATTGTTTGCGATCAACGACTGAGCGCTCAGCCGTTGCACAACCAAGTCTCGCATTTTCAAATTCGATCCCGAGAGTGACATCTGCCCGTTGACGATTCCTTGTTTACGCTCGATGCGGCCCGTCATTTGCAACGGACCACTGATCTTGTTCGGGGAATTGGCCACCCAAAAATCGCCGATCTCGTTAGCATTGAATGCAATATCCAATTGCACTGGTTGCGAAGGCGCATTGCCAATGTTTTCCGGGAGCTGGTAACGGCCGCGAATGCTTAGCTCATTTTGATTGCGCCGCAGAGTAACCCCATCGAGTCCGAGTATGTCATCGCTTCCGTTCATCGATCCGTT
Source organism: Candidatus Udaeobacter sp. (assembly GCA_035258625.1). Classification (GTDB taxonomy): domain Bacteria; phylum Verrucomicrobiota; class Verrucomicrobiia; order Chthoniobacterales; family UBA10450; genus Udaeobacter. The sequence continues at coordinate 8,314 of DATFXC010000103.1, forward strand.
CACTGAATCGACGATGTAATCGCGATAACGTATACCCGTCAGGGTGAACTCCATTGCCGTGCGAAGATCCCCAAACCAGGGTCTCTTCGTATCGCCGCGCGCTACCTTTTTGGACGCACGCAAAGTGGCGTTCAGGTTATCAATGATCCCATCTGAAAACCCGACGGCTTCGCCTGTGACGCCGAATGTTGCCTGCGCGTTAGCATCAACGATGTCGATTTTGCCGTTGAACTGAACTGAGCCGGTCAAGCCAAGAGGCAATCCCGCGGTCAATTTCTCCAAATCAGGCGCTTTACCGGCGATTTGTAGACTCGCTGGCGTCCGGCCAAAATCTTGGAACGTTGCGGGCAAATCGATCGTGCCGTTCAAATGAAATTCGTTCTCGTTCTGAACAAGATCGGCTGACTGTAACGTCGCTTTCCCATGCCCAGCAGAAACTTCAACAGTGGCTTTGTCGAAATTCACCGCGGGCAGATGCGCATCGGCGGCCCGCAATGACATCGTGCCGCTCCACGTACGCGGCGAATCGATCACGCCTGTGCCAACCAGGGCGAGCCGCTCAATTTCGCCAGTCAAATAATTTTCCGGAAGCGAAAGAAACTTGTTCAGTGAGTCGGCTGGAATTTTCTCTGCTGCCAGATCGACCTTCGCGTTCAGAAAAGATCCGCCTTCATTCAACGCAGCCGAGACAGACAACTGGCCGCCGCCAACAACACCATCGAGCGTAAGCACGAGAGCTTTGGAATCGATGCGCGACGCATCTATGTTCAGAAGCCGGATCTGGTCCTGATCGCTGAGAGCCAGAGCGCGCAGAATGAAGTTCTTGTTCGAGTAGGAAGTCTGCCCGGAAATGCTGGACCAACTGTCTCCTGATGGTAGTTGCAGTCTTCCGATTCGCAGCTCGCCTGAACCACTTGGATTCAAATCAAGATCAACATGTTCAATGACAAAATCGTTTGGGCTCTCTCTAACAATGATCGTCGCATCTGCCAATCGAATCCGCTCGGGAAACGCGTCAGGCAGTGTTGGTTTTTGCTTCGGGCGCGGTTTGGGCGGCGCTCGTGCCGGATTCACCACAACCTGCGCGCCGCGCAGCTCAACGTTTTGCAAAAGATGCGAAACCCCATGGCGCGCCAATCCAAACAAGCTGTAGTCGACATACAACGAATCCACGTCGACCGACTCGATCGCTGATGGCCCCGTCGGCACAGCGTGAAGATTTCGAATCGTCAAATAGCTGAACGGATTGCCTTCGAGACGGAAATCCATCTTCAAGTTCTCTTTGGTGGCGTACCGAATCGCGAAGTGCCGGACGATGCCCAGCAAAATTGGCCGATGAAAAATGATCAGAAGACCCACGCATACCGCGAGGGCAATCATCACCCGCCGCCAAACGTGCCGCTGGCGCCGGCCTTTCGACTGATCGTCATCGGCCACAGAGCGATTCTATTGCCCCTCCGCCTCAGAGGAAAGAGCAAATGGGGTGCAGCCGATGCGTGGCTTAGATACTCCGGCATTGCGCATTAGGAGCTCTCGCGTGACGCTTCCCGGTCGCTACGCGATGAATCCGGACAAGCTTTTTGATTATCTCGAAGGTCGATTATCACCGAAAGAACGCGCCGCCTTGGAGGAGCAGTTGATGTCGGACGAGCAATTGCAACGCGAATTCGCTGTGGCGCGACAGATTCATGCCGGGATGCGCGGCGATTCCAGGGAGGTTGTATTGCCAGCGGCACCCGATGTTTCAGAGCAGGGCCGTAAAATGGCGATCCGCATAGGCGTCGCATTTATGGTCCTCATGTTTGTAAACGTCGGCATCGGTCTCTGGTTCATCTTCAGACACGAAAGTAAAAATCCGAACCGCCCCTTGCTTGAGGCCCAGATGCGGGAGCAGATCGCGAAATCGATCGAGCGCGCAGCGTCGCTCACGCCGGCGCCAAATGCTCTGGGCGTAACCGAATTTACAATCCCAGCCGAAAAAGGGAAACTTGATGCCGTCGCAGATAAAGTGGTTGCAGTTGTCTCCGAGCTTGGGGGATCTGCTACGAAAGGAGTTCCCGACGCGGGCCGCCTTAGCATCCTTGTCGATCTCCCCGCAAGTCGGGAACCTGAATTTCGCGCAGCGATTCAATCGATCATGGGAGGAAGCGCTGACTCCTCCACTCCGGCTACAGTGACGACTCCGGCGACAACAGAGAAGAAGAGTTTCGTCGTGCAAATCGTGGAAAAGCTGTGAAATCGGATAGATGGTTTCGCCCGCCACTCGGTCATTCTGAGCGAAGCGAAGCTGCAACGCAGCGGACGAAGTCCGCGAGGCCAGGCTTTCAATCTCAGATTATCTCGACTTGTACAGTGAAGTAATCAGAGATGTTTGAAAGCCTGGCCTCATGCTTCACATTTCGTTGCAGCGCTTTGCTCAACATGACAAGGATTGCGGTGACGTTCGCCTTGCCGGCCGAGAGCTCGGAATTCTTGCGCCGGCTCGGAAATAAATCTCGCGCTGATCGGAATGGCATCAGCATCATTCGCGGCGCGATTGGCCATCGCGCAATCGAAGTCATGCACACCGGTGTCGGTGAAAACATCTGCAGGCAACGCATCGGAAAGCTTCTCGAAAATCAGCAGTTCGATTTTTTGATCAGCGCCGGCTTTGCAGGGTCGCTCAACCATGAACTGCAGGTAAACGACCTTTTGGTGGCGAAGAATTTTTCGACAGTGGACCTGAAACACGCGCAGCGATCGCTTTCAAACGTGTCGATTCATGTGGCCAACTTGTTGACGGTGCCTGCGTTGATCGATTCCAGCGAAGAGCGTGAGAGAATAGCGCGCGAATCTGGATCCTCTGCGGTCGACATGGAAACAGAATTCATCGCGCGCGCCTGCGCGGTCCACGGCATTCCCCTGCTGGCGCTGCGCATCATCACAGACACGCCAACCCAACCATTCCCTGCGCCGCCGAGCGTCTTGTTTGATATCCAACAGCAGCGAACTCACATCGCCGCGTTGGCAAAGTTTTTCCTCGCCCATCCGAGGCGCATGCCGGGCCTCATTCAGTTCGCGAGGAGAATTGCGCGTGCAAAAAAAGTTCTCGCGCACGCACTGGCTGCGATTGTGCGCCAACTGTAGCCGGGGGCGATGACCCGGCACCCTAGATCGCGTTTACCGCCGTTTGTGGTTGCAACTACGCGAACATTCGCCCCGCGTTCCAGTGGACCGAAGGCCGCATGATTGACGTTAAAGCCGCCTCACTGTTCCCTGAATTCGTGCGCCTGAATACCAGCCGCGAGTACAAGACGCGCAAACCAACAAATGGCGTGCTGCGCATCCACGAATCAGAACCAGCAGGAAAACAAACAGCGCGGCAACTAAAACATCTTTGGGATGATCACTGCACCGTCACGGGGACGGCAGCCGAAGGAATCCCATTAGCCACCACGACAAGTT
>DATFXC010000104.1:0-14576 GCA_035258625.1 Candidatus Udaeobacter sp.
TCGCTTTTCGGCACGAAGATCTCGATCTGAAGCACGCCGGGGTCGGCGGAGACCACCTCGACTGGGGCGTTTGGTTCGGCAGGCAAGGCGGGCCTCTGTTCAAAAAAGCTGGAAAGGAGCACTACCACTGACATTATCCAAAGCCCGCCTTTCATTACGCCTAACGAGAAGTAGACGAACGTTCGTAAAATATTGCGAACATTTTTTCGTCTAATTCGGGGTTGAATGAGGAGATCATGATTAAAGGAGTGAAAGCGATGCGGTGACGCATCACACTCCAAAGCATTCAGTGCGAAATGGCGGAATCACGCTCGCACTGGCACGCTGGCGGTGCGTTCGAGTTTGCCCCAGCTGACCCAGGCGCCTTTGATGGCGCGCAGGATTGCTTTCCAGACGCAGTAACTGAGCATCGGCCGATAGATCAGGCGCATTGGTAGAATGCGCCAGGCGCGTACGATTGGCTCGCGCTCGAGCATGCAGGCTAGCGTGGCGAGAAGCACGTCCATCGCGAGGAAGATCAGGATGAACGGCATCACTGCCGTCCAGACACCAAATGGCAATGACGCCAGCAGGAACAAATCCACCATCGGCGTAATAGCGACGAGAATGATTTGGAAAAACCAGATACTGGGCAAACTGAACCAGCCGAGTGCGCGACAGTTCCAGTTGAACACCATGTCGCGATGCTTCCACAGACATTGCAGCGTGCCGTACGCCCACCGCGAACGTTGTCGCGCCAGCGTGGCGACCGTTTCCGGCGCTTCGGTCCACGCGATCGCCTCTGGCACATACACAATGCGCTGACGATGTCTATGTAACGAAAGCGTGAGATCAGTGTCTTCGGCGAGCGTTTCCAAACTGAGCCCACCCGCTTCGTCAATCGCATCCTTCCGAATGGCGCTGATCGCCCCGGGTACAACCGTAATGCATTCCCATCGGTTGTAAGCGCGCCGATCCAGATTGAATCCGCAGGTGTATTCCAGCCCCTGACAGCGCGCGATGAACGTGCGCAAGTTTCCAACCTTCGCATGACCCGACACCGCGCCGATGCTTTTATCCGCGAACGGTTCGAGCAACCGCGATAACGTGTCGCGCTGACATTGCGTGTCGGCATCAATAAAAACCACGATGCCATTGTGCGCGACAGCGAGGCCGCGTTGGAGCGCGCGCGCTTTGCCGCGATTTTCCTGTTGGAATAAGCGAATACGCGATTCGTTTTGCGCAATGCGCTCAATTTCCACAGCAGTATGGTCAGTCGAGCCATCGTCGACAACGACCACTTCTAATTCGCCCTTGTAATCCGTGGCCAAGAGCGTGCGCAGAGTTTCTGCGATCAGTTTTTGTTCATTGTAAGCGGCAATAATCACACTGATCGGCTCCGCGAAATTTCTTTTCGGTCCGCGTCGAAAGCGAGATGCGAGATAGACAACAATTAACGTGCGGATAACTACCAACGCCGTCGCCACGATCATGAATGCCCAGAGAAATGTCTCGATGCTGTGGTAAACGCGGAACCCGGTGCTGCTGACAATACGGGTGAGCGACTGGCTATTACCCTGGAGAGGCGGCATCACTGCATCGCGCGTTGTTCCGAGCAGCGTGCTCAACGGCACGACGGTGTCGCCACGCGCACGCAGCCAATCCAAAATACGCGGGAGCGCTTCCACTGTCTGCGAGCGGTCGCCGCCCGCATCGTGGAGCAGAATTACGCTGCCATCGTGTCTTTGTTGTTTGATCCGCCGCAGGATGATGTCTGCGCCGGGCTTCGCCCAATCTTGTGGGTCGATGTTCTCAAGGACCACCAGATAATTAAGGTCTTCCGCGATTTTCAGGGGCACCAGTTCACTGAGTTCTGTCGGGCCGGTGTCCGCTGCGTAAGGCGGGCGAAACAAGGTCGTCGCGCGACCCGTAATTGTTTCGAGCAACAGTTGCGTCGCGTTTAGCTCCAGCCGGATGTGCTCCGGCCAGCAGAGTGCCAAGTTCGGGTGGTAATATGTGTGGTTACCGATCTCATGTCCTTCGTTGACGATCCGACGAATAAGGGCCGGGTAACGTTCTGCGTTTACTCCGACTACGAAAAAGGTCGCCTTTACGTTTACTGCTTTCAGAATGTCCAAAATCTTCGGCGTCCAGCGCGGATCAGGGCCGTCATCGAAAGTGATTGCCACCTGATGCTCACCACCGGCGCCCTGGTGGTAAAGCGTTGGAAATTCCGCAAACTTCACATATTTCGCCGTTAGATACCCGTCTGAGTCGACAGCGAGCTTTCGCATCCCGTCCGTGCGATCCTCGCCCACAGTCACGATCTCGCCATCGCCGACGTCCGTTATGGTGTCTGTGGATTTGATCATCTCGAGCGCCTGTCGGGTTTGATCATCGAATCTGAAATCGCGCGGCACGTTTAACGCACCCCAAATCGCCGGGTCTTCGCTGCCGAGCCGATAAAGTGCGAACCCGCCGGCCTTTTGATCCCGCACCTCGCGCAGTTCGTTCAGGAATGTCACAGCGTCGAGGAACCAAACCCCGTGTTCGGTGTCCTCATCGTGGAAATAAAAGTACGGACTATAACTCGGCCCCTCCACTTGTACGCTCTCGATTTCCGCGTCGTTTGCGCGGCTCATCGCCTCCGAAAAACTGATCAGCTCAGCCTTTTTTCCGCCAATTGGCCAGTCATATCCGTAGCTGCCAATTGCGATGATCCATTGCCTGGTGTCGGAACCTTCCAGCAGCACATGCAGCCAACCTTCAAACCACGAGCGGGATGCCAGCGGCCCGGGCGGATCCGTCTCCGACGTTTCGTCGAACAACATCGCCACGAAACGATCGACATTATCGGCGAGCGCGTCGATATCGATGTAATCGAGTTCCTGCCCCGGTTGCACGCACAGCCACAGTTCCTTCTTATCGTCGTGCAACGCGTCGGCGAGCTTATCGATTAGTGCGGTGAGATCCTTCTTGTAAGCGGGGTCGATTTGTTGCCAATCGATCACCAAGCCGGCAGCCTTGGCGCTGCGCAAAACCGAAAGCACATTTTCGATAAAGCGATCCTGCCGTTTCGCTGGCCCGTGCGCGAGATTCTCAATTGCTTCCGGTTGCCAGGTGTCACCGACGAGATTCGTCAGCAGCGGCATCAGGCCGATGCCCTTGTTTGCCGCCAACTTCGACAGGCGGCTATCGGAATCAATTTGCAAGTTCCCCATGCCATCGATCACAGTCATCCATTCCGGGCAGACATGCGTAATCTGGGCCGCATGTTGCTGGAGCGACGCGTAACTGTACGGGTCGCCATTTACGTAGAATGCGAGTCGCACTTCGTTGTCAGGCGGCTTCTTTCGAGGCCGCGGCGAAGAAGCTGGCGCTGTTCCGGCGAGTTTTTTCGCTGCCTGACGCGCCGCGCTAAATTTCTGCCAAAGCAGCGAAGCTGGAGACACTTGGCCAGCCGGGTTCTCCCTTTGCAGAGCGCGCAATTGACCTTTCAACTGCCGCAGCGAAAAAGGCACATTCATTTTGGGTGTGACAAAAAGTGTCTGAACGAAAAGCACCAGCGCAACGAAGAACAGCACACCGCCGATTAGCAGAATGAGGCGTAGCCGTGGCCAGCGTTTACCGCTGGGATCGGAGAAAACGAACGGCGTAACCTGTTCGGAAGGAAGCTCGGGCATGTGAAGCGTATAATCGCCCAACTCCAAGGATAAGAAAATCCGATTCTGTTTACTGTAGCGGCGCTCTGTGAGCGCCGTCTTCACCTCGCCGGGTGATTTCACTGACGGTCACAGACCGCCGCTACAGCTTCCGCGAAATAGACTAAAAGAAAAATTCGAACCCTCCGTAGTAGTTCCGCGGGAGGGCCGGCATGATGCCTTCCTCGCGAACTTCCCCCCAATAGCTTTCATCGAACACGTTGCGGATACCGGCGAAGACCCCGGCTCTGCCGTTCCAGAATTTCACTTCTGCAGTGAGATCCCAAACATTGTAAGCTGGGATGAAGCCTTCGAACGAATCGCCGTCATCGCCGAATTCATCATCCACGATCGAGCCAAGCATCGCGAGCTTGAAAATATTCTTGTAGCTATAGATCGCGCCGGTCTTTACCTGATAATTCGGAGCGTATGCCGGCGTTTTGCCGTCGTTAGGTCCGGAGGTAAACTCGGCGTCCAGCAGCGTGACATTGCCGTAGAGGGTGAGGTTGCCGTATGAACTCGGGACGCCGCCGTTGATCAACGCCAGAATGTCCAGCTCGGTGGCGGCTTCAAAGCCAATGTAACGTGCGTCACCGACATTGCTGGTGGAAGTAAAGCCGTTCGGCAGAATGACCTCACCGATTTAGTCATCAAACGTGAAATAGAAACCGGCCACGTCGAAATTCAGGTATGGGAATGGTTTCCCGCGAACTCCATATTCGAATTGAAGCGCCTTCCCTTCCTTGAGGTCGCCGTTGACCACACTGCTCGCGCCGGTTGGGACGAGTTCCCCGTACGTAATTGGGCGATAAGCTTCCGACACTGTCCCGTAAAGTTCCACCCGCTGCGGACCAAAGCCCGTGACTGTCTGCGAAACGAGTTCTTTTGATTCCGCGCCCTTGCCGCCCGCTACAGGCGCTGACGCAACCGAAAGCGGTGCGCCTTCAACCACAGTGTAACCCACTCCCAATCCAAACAGTGGCACAAAATTGAAGTCAGAGTGCGATGCCAGTGGCTCAGGGGGGTCGGAGTGGGACTTCGCAAAATTGAACTCTTCATCCACGCTTTGATTGAGAAATTCGAGGCGCATACCGGGAACGATGGAGAGTCGCCCGAAATGGAAGCGGTTCTCAGCAAAGATGGCGCCGTCCCACGTTTCACCAGTATTCAAATTACGCAGCATGCCGCTTTCTGCGTCCGGCGTTTGGCCGCGTTCGTCACGCCGATCCTGTAATGCGTGATAGAAATAGACGCCGCCTGCGATAGTCGAAACGTCGCCGAGCAAACTGTAGTCGTGGCGAGCACGCGCATCAGCACCCTCCGTCCAATCCTCGCGTAACTGAATTGAGTTTGTGTTGGCATCTGGGCCGCTGGGCCGCGTCCCGAAACCGCCGCCACGCTGGCGCTTGCTCCAGCGCGACAGGTATCCGCCAAATGCCTTGATGTCGAGCTCCGTCCTCTCAGAGAGACATTTCTGATATTCCAGCGTGCCGTAGCAGCGCTGCAGCTGGAACCGAGCAAAAAACCGCGTAGTCAGCGTACGATCGTCTTCGACGAAAACGGAATTCGGCGGGTTCACTGCTTCCCGACGCCGGAAGCCGCCGGGTTCGCCGTGTTCTTCGTCGTAAAAATCGCCCGTAAGAATGAACCGGCTGTCCCTGGTTACATCCAAAACAAAACGCGGGCTGCCTCCGTTCAGATTGTAGTCGCTGTTGGCCTCGCGGATGCCTTCCTGCTGCCGGTGATCATAGTAAAAAAAGTAACCAAGCGGGCCGATTCTGCCGTCTATCTCTGAGTAATTGCGATAATATTCGTAACTGCCAAACACATTCCTCATCGTGAAATGGAACGGCGCGTCCTGCCGCGGCATTTTCATGACGAAATTGAGAGCGCCGCCGGGTTGCGGCCCGAATTGTAAAGCCGCGCCTGCACGAATGAGTTCAATCCGATCGACCGCATCGAGGATTGGTGCATAGTGAGTCTCAGGAAAACCAAACTGCTCATTTTTGATCGACACGCCGTCCTTCAACACCTGCATAAACTCGCTGCGCTGCGAATTCAGACCGCGATAACCGAAGTTGATGATTGGCGATTGGGGCTCTTCGCTGACGATGATGCCCGGTGTCGTGGCCATTACTTCACGGTAATCATTGCCAGCGAATGTGGGGAACTTTTGTGGCTTCACGAACGACGTTTTCTTTCCGACATTGATTCTCGTTCCCTCCACGGGCGGCAAGGCAGGATATGGAACGGGATACACATCAAACGGACTTCCTGTAACGACTACCGTCTCGGCCTCCGCGGCCTCGCCGACGCTCGTTAGGCCGAGTAATACATTATCAGTAGGCCGTGTCAGAAATCGCTTGGGGAGACTGCCTGTTGTCCGTGTTCGACGCCTGCCGGACTTGTCGTCTCTATCGTCCTTGTCGTCAGCATCGCTGTCGTCGTTGTCCGTCACGTCAAGAGACGCGACGAGGGCATCCTGAGCGAAACTCGACTCGACGAAGCAACAGAGCGCAATCGCTGCCAACGCCGTTCCCAGTGCGAGAGTAATTTTCGAAGGCATGCGCGCGATGAAACCGGATTCGTCTCAGCAGTTCAAGTCTTTTATTACGATTTTGTAATGCGCCTGTGACAGAGGCTACCCAATTCCACAAAGCGAGCGTGCGTAGCCTTGCGAACGCGCGCTGCGCGTTCCATCTTGGCGCTCATCGCGAATGCATATCGAATCAGATTCACTGCCGACGGGACACGACGGCATCATCCCGCGACTGAAAAAAGGCCCCACCATCCATTCGAGCGCGTGGGTTGTTCCTGGAGCGACTGTGCTGGGCGACGTAATTCTTGAAGAAGAATCAAGCGTCTGGTACGGCGCGGTCCTGCGTGGTGATATTAATCGCATCATCATCGGGCCGCGTTCGAACGTTCAAGACAACGCTGTTATCCACGTTGACACCGGTTACCCAACAACCGTAGGGGAACTGGTCACGATCGGGCACACCGCGATCGTTCACGCATGCAAGATCGACGATGAAGTGCTCGTCGGCATGGGATCCATCATTCTCGACGACGTCGAAGTTGGCGCGCGTTCCATCATCGGCGCAAACGCGCTGGTCACTATGGGGACCAAAATCCCGCCCGGCTCCCTAGTGCTTGGCTCACCCGCGAAAATTCGCCGCGAACTAACACTCGATGAGCAAAACGACATCGCTCGCTGGGCATGGAGCTATGTCGAAACAGCGAAGCAGTACCGCGAATTTTTCTAGGAGCGTTGCTTTTGAACGGGCGTTTCTGCTGGTGACGACAGATCACAACCCAATGTGACTTGCATGCACAAAATGCGACTGCAACAATTCCGCATGAAAACTCTTTCCATTCCCGCACTAGTTGCAGTTCTGGCCATCGGGCTACCTCTGACGCGATTAGCCGGACATGCGTCGACGGGAACTGCTGATTCTTCAGAGGGATTCTACGCTCCGGAGACGATCGAATGGAAACCCGGACCGCCATCATTGCCACCTGGTGCGAAGATGGCTGTGCTCGAAGGTGACCCGACAAAAGAAGGTCCGTTCGTAATGCGACTTCAGGCGCCCGCCGGTTATCACATTGCTCCGCATACCCACCCAAAAACTGAACGTGTGACAGTGATTTCAGGAACGATGTTGTTGGCGATGGGCGACAATCTGGATCGGAGCGCGGCAAAAACGCTGAACGCTGGCACGTACGCCTTCTGGCCTGCGGGGATGAAGCATACGGCTTGGTTTGACGGCGCGACGATTATCCAGCTTCACGGGATCGGTCCTTGGCAGATCAATTACGTGAACCCCGCCGACGATCCGCGAAACGCGAAGAAATCACCGTAAAACGGCATTTCACGGAACGGAGTCGACCGGGTCGCCGCAGCAGGCGCGTCATAGCCCAACGCCAAATGTTTTTGTCAGTTCGCGCGCGTTCTCACGCAAAAATTCCGCTGCGTGGTTCATGTTCTCTTTTTCACTCATTCCCGGCCGCGCGTTTTCGTAAATGCCGTCGAAAATTTCGCGAAGTTCTCGATCTTCAGTTGTGCGGCCGACTATTGCGAACACCGGTTTCCCGAACTTGCGCGCCAGCCTCGCCACGCCGGCCGGAGTTTTTCCTTCGAGCGTTTGACGATCCAGACTCCCCTCGCCTGTAATCACCAGATCGGCATCTTTCATTTTGGCCTCGAGACCAACAGCTTCTGCGACAACTTCGAATCCCGGCCGGATTTGCGCGCCGCAAAAACTCAGCAGGCCAAACCCGAGCCCGCCCGCGGCGCCCGCGCCTGGCACATCGCGGTAATCAAAACCGAATTCCGTAGTCGCCACATCAACGACCCTGGTTAACGCGCGTTCCAAATTCTCGATATCATTTTCGGTAGCGCCTTTCTGCGGACCAAACACTCGTGTGGCGCCACTCTCGCCAAGCAACGGATTTTTCACATCGACCGCTGCGATAATTTTAGGTGATGCGCGTTGTAGAGGCGGCTGTGCCAGCCGCCTGCCTTCCGGTTGGGCGCTTGACAGAAGCGACCCTACAACCTTTTCCGGTAAAATGATCTTCGTGAGTTGCGTCAGTTCCATTACTGCGCCACTCAGTTCTCTTTCACCATCCAAAAACCGAAATCCCAAAGCGCGCGCCATGCCGAAACCGCCGTCGTTTGTCGCGCTGCCACCCAGACCAATAATTATTTTGTTCGCACCGCGCTTAGTCGCATCCAAAATCATTTCGCCAACGCCAAATGTGCTGGCGCGAATTGGATCGCTTTCACCTTCCGAAAGCCGCCGCATGCCGGCAGCCTCGCTCATCTCCATTACCACAAGTTTTTCCTGGTCGATCCACCCGTAGCGTGCGTCGATCTCGCGGCCGAGCGGATCGTGCGTCTTGCATTCGAGCCAGGAACAACCGCGCGCGTCACAAATCGCTTCTGCGGTCCCCTCCCCGCCGTCTGCCATCGGCACCACTTCGATCTGCGCGTCCGGCAGCACATCGAGTATTCCTGTTGCGATGTTTTGCGCGACCTCCTGCGCGTTCAGCGTGCCTTTGAATTTATCGGGAGCAATAAGAATGCGCATGCCAATATCGTAGGGCGTCTGTGTCAGACCCTGAGAAGAAGCGTTCCACAGAAACGCCCCTACAACTCCGGACGTCGCAGCGACTTCCCCTATTCATTCAATTTTCTTTTGCAAAATTTCTCCGGCAAGCTGCGGGTTCGCCTTTCCCCTGGATAGTTTTATCACCTGTCCTTTCAAAAAATTCAGCGATGCAACGTTCCCTGCTCGAAAATCCGCTACCGGTTTCGGGTTCGCCGCGATCACTTCATCACACAGCGTTTCAATCGCGCTTACATCGCTCAGTTGCTCGATGCCTTTTTCTTTCACAATCGCGGCTGAGCTCCTTCCGGTCGCAAACATCTCCGCAAAAACTTCCTTGCCCTGTTTGCCACTGATTTTTCCGCCGTCGATCAGGTTCACCAGTTCATCCAGCGCCTCGGGTGGAATCGGACAGTCGTTTATCCCTTTGGCAGCGGCGGTGAGCGCATTCTGCAAATCGTTTAAAATCCAGTTAGCTATGTTCTTCGGCTTCTTCGCGCCTTTGGCAGCGGCCTCGAAATATCTCGCCAACTCCGGATCGTTCGCCAGGACGGCAGCATCGTAGGGACTCACGTGATATTGCTCAACCAACCGTGCGCGCTTCGCCTTTGGCAACTCCGGCACGCGCTCCCGCACCTCGGCCACCAACACATCCGTTTTCACCGGCACGAGATCCGGATCAGGAAAATAACGGTAATCGTGCGCGAATTCCTTGGTCCTCATGAGAAATGTTTCACCGGCGGCATCGTCCCAGCCGCGCGTCTCTTGCTCTAACTGTTCACCGCGCTCGAGAAGAGCGATCTGCCGGCGAATCTCGTAAGTGAGAGCGCGCCGGACCCCGCTGATGGAGTTCAAATTCTTGAGCTCGATTTTTGATCCTAGTTCGGTTTGGTCTTCAGGGCGTACGGAAACATTGCAATCGCAGCGGAGTTGTCCCTTCTCCATATCAGCATCGCTCACCGCGCCGTAGATCAGGATCTGTTTCAACGCACTTAAGAACGCGAACGCTTCCTCGGGCGAATTGATTTCTGGCTGGGTCACGATCTCCATTAACGGCGTGCCGGCGCGATTAAAATCAATGCCCGTGCTGTTCTCAAAATGAAAACTCTTTGCTACGTCTTCCTCGAGATGGATCCGTACCAGGCGCACTTCCTTGTCATGCGTGACGATATTTTTCTGTGCGTCCTTCGGATAAGCGAGATCATGCAACGGCACGCTGCCGTTCGCGCACAGCGGCAAGTCGTATTGTGAAATCTGATAATTCTTCGGCATGTCGGGATAGAAATAATTTTTGCGATCAAACTTGCTGACCGGTGCGATGTCGCATCCGAGCATCAGTCCCGTGAGCATTGTCATGCGCAACGCCTCGTGATTCATCACCGGCAACGCACCTGGCAGACCGAGACAAACGGGACAAGTGTGGGTGTTCGTCTCGGCGCCAAATTCAACTGGCGAAGCGCAAAACATTTTGGATCGCGTCTTGAGTTGCACGTGCACTTCCAAGCCGATCGTAGCGATGTAGTTCATTGCTGGCGCAATATCCGTTGAAGCGTTGAAGCATTAAAGCGCTAAAACGGATGTCATTCTGAGCGAAGCGAAGCTGCAACGCAGCGGACGTAGTCCGCGAGGCCAAGCTTTCAATCTCTGATTATTTCTATCGGCTCAAATAGCACAGGAAGATAGCCAGGGATGTTTCGCTCCGCTCAACATGACAACGAAAAAGCTGAATTGTGCGGAGCTTTCCAAGCTGATCAATCGGCAATCGGCAATCGGCAATCGGCAATTGCGATCGCGCGTTGCCGCAGCGCGTGATCGCAAAGAACGAGCGCGGCCATGGCTTCAACGATTGGCACCGCTCGTGGAAGAACGCAAGGATCATGACGTCCGCGGGCGGCGAGCTCCGTTTGCTCTTTCGAAGTCGTCACAGTTTTCTGTTGGAGCGCTATGGTCGCGGGCGGTTTGAATGCGAGGCGAAAGTAAATGTCTTCACCATTGCTGATCCCGCCTTGGACGCCGCCGGAGTTGTTCGTACTTGTCCGAATTCTTCCATCGCGGGTTTCGAATGCATCGTTGTGCTGGGAGCCGCGCATCCGCGTCGCAGCAAATCCGGAGCCGATCTCAAAACCTTTCGCCGCAGGTATACTCAACATTGCTCTCGCCAGATCTGCTTCGAGCTTATCAAACACCGGCTCGCCCAATCCGGGAGGTATGCCGCGCGCGACGCACTCGATTACCCCGCCGATGGAGTCACCTTCAGCGCGAACGTTTTCGATTAGCGAGACCATCTTTTTCGCAGCTGCACCATCGGGACAACGGATCATGTTTTTTTCAACGTCTTTCATTTTCACGGCCGCACGATCGATTTTCGCCGTGAGCTCGTGAATCTGCATTACGTACGCGATGATCTCGAAATCCGTATAGAACGTTGACAAAATCTTCTTCGCAATTGCGCCCGCGGCGACGCGACCAATGGTTTCGCGCGCAGACGCGCGACCGCCGCCCTGCCAGTTTCGGATTCCGTATTTCGCCTCGTAAGTGTAATCGGCATGCGACGGTCGAAATTTGCGCGCGATTTCACTGTAATCTTCGGGTCGAGCGTCTTTGTTCCGAACAAGAATTGCGATTGGAGTTCCGAGCGTTTTTCCTTCAAAAACGCCGGACAGAATTTCGCACCGGTCTGCCTCTTTGCGCTGAGTCGTCAGTTTGCTTTGACCCGGGCGACGACGATCGAGCTCCCGTTGAATTTCGGCTTCGGAAATTTCGATCCGCGGCGGGCAACCATCAATCACCACGCCGATGCCGCCGCCATGGGACTCGCCAAATGTGGTGACGCGGAACAGCTGGCCAAATGTGTTGGACATCGGAATAGTAAGCTTAAAACGAGACTCGCCAAATTTGTAGGGCGTTTGTGTCAAACGCCGGCGGCTGGCACCGCCGCCGAACAATTCAAATCGTTTCCAGCGCGCTCTTTAGATCATCGATCAAGTCACGCACGTCCTCGACGCCGACAGACAACCGGACGAGCGAATCGGTGATGCCGAGTCTTCGCCGTTGTTCTTCCGGCACAGAAGCATGCGTCATAAGCGCAGGATGATTGATGAGGCTTTCCACGCCGCCCAAACTTTCTGCCAACGCAAACAGGTGCGTGTTCTCAAGAAAACGCCGCGTTCCGGCGAGGTCAGTTTTCAAAATCATCGTGACCATCCCGCCGAATCCGCGCATCTGTTGGCGGGCCAGATCGTGTTGTGGATGCGATTTTAACCCGGGATAATGGACTGATTTGACCTCGCGCAGTTCTTCGAGCCAGCGCGCAATCTCCAGCGCATTTGAGCAATGCCGCTCCATGCGAAGCGCCAGCGTTTTCAAACTGCGCAAAACGAGAAAACTATCGAACGCGCCGGCGATCGCGCCGACCGAATTTTGCAAGAACGCAATTTGATCAGCGAGCTCCTGGTTTTTTCCAACAACGACAACGCCGCCCACCAGATCGGAATGCCCGTTCAAATATTTCGTTGCGGAATGCACAACGATATCGAACCCCGATTCAATCGGTCGTTGGATCCATGGAGTAGCGAACGTATTATCGCTAACGGAAATCAATTTCCGTTTGCGCGCGATCTTCGCGATCGCGCCAAGATCGATCAGCTTGAGCAGCGGGTTACTCGGGGTCTCGATCCAAACCATGCGCGTATTTGGTTTGATTGCGCGCTCGAGATCTTTCGCGTCGGTCAAATCGACGTAGGTAAAATCGAGATTCGCGGAGCGCCGGCGCACTCGGTCGAATAACCGGTAGGTGCCGCCGTACAAGTCGTCGCTCGCGACGATATGCGAGCCGCTGTCGAGCACCTCCAGCACTGTCGCCATTGCAGACAGACCGGATGCGAACGCGAACCCGCGCGATCCGCTTTCCAAATCGGCGATACACTTTTCGTATGCCAGCCGGGTGGGATTGATTGAGCGGGCGTAATCGTAGCCTTTGTGTGTTCCGGGGCTTTCCTGCACGTACGTCGACGTCGCGTAAATCGGTGTCATCACTGCACCGGTCGTGGGATCCGGCTGCTGTCCAGCGTGAATGGCGCGCGTCGCGAAGCCCTGTTCTTTTTTCATTAGCGATATCTGAGCGCGCTAGACAAACTCGCGTTCCGGCGGCATGGATGATTTCGGCATGTGAAGCCGCAGATAGGAAAGCAAATCGGTGCGGGTAATCAGTCCAAGAAATTTGTTGTCGTCCATCACGATCGCGACTCGCCCGCGATCGAATACGCCAAGCAAGTCTGTGATTTTGGCGTCCGGCGGCAGCGTTTCCAACTGGTCCGTCATCGCCTTGCTGACGGGGTCGTTAAAATGCGACGGCTCCCGGTGCACTTTTACCAGGAGATCGGATTCGTCGATGATGCCAATGGCGCGGCCGCTTTTGTCGACCACCGGAAGCTGCGACACGTCTGAGTCGCGCATTCGCTTGAACGCTGTGAGCAACGAATCGTCCGGTCCAACCGTGATCACTTCGCCAGCTTCGTATCGATGCGAGATCAAATCGCTAAGATCGCCGTGCGGCGGACGATGAATGAATCCCTGCTCGGCCATCCAAAAATCGTTATACATCTTCGATAGATACTTATTGCCGGTATCAGGAACGAAGGTGACCACGCGTTTCGGTTTTGTTTGCTCCCGGCAATAACGCAGCGCGCCAGCGAGAAGCGTTCCGGTAGACGAGCCACCGAAGATTCCCTCCTTGCGCAACAGCTCGCGTGCGGTCGCAAAACTTTCCTCGTCATCGATCTCGAACGCTTCTGTGACTAACGACATGTCCGCGATTTCTGGGATGAAATCTTCACCGATCCCTTCTACTGCCCAGCTGCCGGATTCGACGAGCTTGCCCGTCTTCACGTACTCGTACAAAACGGAGCCGGTTGGGTCGGCCAAAACCATCTCGATGCCCCGCCGCGGTTTCACGCGATTGAAAAATCGGCCAAGCCCTGTCAGCGTTCCACCAGAACCGACGCCGACGACAACCGCGTCGACGTCGTGCCGCATCTGCTCCCAAATTTCCGGGCCGGTCGTGCGCTCGTGCGCGAGAGGATTCGCCGGATTACCAAATTGGTTCACGTAAAAACCACCGGGAATTTCTTCGGCGAGCCGGAACGCAACATCCTGGTAATACTCGGGATGCCCGCGCGTCACATCAGATCGCGTGATCCGCACTTCGGCGCCGAGCGCTCTCACGTGCGATATCTTTTCCTGCGACATCTTGTCCGGAATTACCAGCAACACGGGATAGCCCTTCGCGCCCGCGACCAGCGCGAGTCCCAAACCAGTGTTGCCCGCCGTGGCTTCAATGACTGTGCCGCCGGGCACGAGTTTCCCTTCGGCCTCGGCCGCTTCGATCATCGACAGCGCGATCCGGTCCTTAATGGAGCCACCCGGATTTTGATTTTCGAGTTTGAGAAAAAGCCGACACGGCCCGGTGTCGAACTGCGTTACTTCCACTAGCGGCGTATCGCCGATAAGCGAAAGAATCTCGGGCGGCTTGTTGTGCGCAATGGCGGGCGCTGCGGAACTCTGGCTCATAAAGCTTACTCAATCGATGGCTCGCCTTTGTGCGACCATTCCGACTGGCTGTCTGCCAGAAACTGTTGGAGCACAGGAAAGCGGACCTCGCCGTAATTCAATGCGTAGCGGAGATCGCCGCCTTTGTAAATCCAAGTCGTCGGAATCCAGCTCAGCGGCAAACCGGCAAATTGCTTGATCTTGTTCTCACCACGACGCGGACCGGGATCAGTGAGAA
>DATFXC010000105.1:0-10976 GCA_035258625.1 Candidatus Udaeobacter sp.
ATCCGCTTCGCCTCTCGCTCGGGGCACCGCTTGATTGTAATCGCCGTTCGCGATGTTAATGGCGTTTTCGCGGTCCTGTTGCGCCTTGTTCACTTCGTTGAAGGAGGCCTGGACTTCCGCCGGCGGATTGACGTTCTTGAGTTGCACTTGATCGACGCGAACGCCGAGCATGTAGCGCTTGGCCAGTTCCTGCATTCGGGCCAAGGCCGCGACCTCGATGTCTTGCCGGCCAATAGTGATGACTTCATCTACCGTGCGATCACCGATCACTTCGCGCATGGCCGCTTCCGATAAATCGCGCAAGGTTTGGCCGGGATTGCGGACATCGAAGAGGTACTGCTTGGGATCGTCGATGCGATATTGCACGACCCATTCGACGAGCGCGGCGTTGAGGTCGCCCGTGACCATTGATCTTTCATTACCGGCTTCTGTGGCCGGCTGGTCGATATTTGTATAACCAGGAGTGAAGAAACCGAACTCAAGTTTTAACTGCCGCCGGGTCGGCAGGACGCTGACCTGGTCGATGCCGAAGGGAAGTTTGAAATGCAGACCGGGCTCGACCGTTTTCAAAAATCGGCCAAAGCGAAGGACGACGCCCTCCGATTCGGCCTGCACGGTATAATAAGATGTCCACGCCAGAACGATCAGAAGAATAAGCGCGAAAATGCCGGCGATCGGCCGCACCGGAATGCGCGGCATTTGCGGCATTTGGAAAGTTTGAATTGCCGGAGGATGTTCCATTGTGGCTGGGATGATGGTCTGCTCGAAGCGTAGACGGATCAGCTCACCTTGGAAAAGCGGAAAGTGCGGTAACTAGGAAGAAGAAAAGCGCCAACGCCGTCACTGTCACGCTCATAACGTCAACATTGCGTCAACGGTTCGTAGACGCCAGTCCCTCGCGCGCGCGGAGTGGTGCACAGAGGGCGCGCTTCTCGGGCCGCATTGACGACGTACCTATAAACTAGGGGTGCCAGTCGCGGTAAGCATCGTGAGCGCCGAGGGCGAGACTGGTTGGAGCCTTGCTGTGTCGATCGACCTGTTGGGCAAGCCACTGAAACCATTCCCAATTTTTTTGCGAACCTGCGCGCTCACGTTCGTAGTCCACATAGCCGCGCAATTTCCGCCAAGCGACGCGCACTGTGCCACCTAGCAGTTCGTCAACGACGGTCAATGGAACCATTCGCGCAAAGACCGCATAGCCAAGCGATTCGAGAATGCAAGCGATGGACTGAACAGCCTGAAAAAGGCGGGCATCAGCCTCGATTTGTGAGGGAGTCGTACCTTCGGAAATTGCCTGCACCAGGGTCATTGATTGGATCCAAGCCGGCGTTAGAATCGCCTGGACAGCTACAAAGGCTGCGCGTTCCTCGCGCTCCTTGCGCGCCCGTCGCATCTCAACCAATCCGAAAACGACAGCCGTCAATACCGTGAGGGCAGTTGCAATGTTTGCGACTGTCGAAAGATCCACCGCGGCAATTTGCTCAAACGGATCGTTTGATGTCACGCAAATTTGGTCTTTGCGCAATATGGGTAAATGACACAAAAAGCCGCAGGGCTCGCGGGAACCCTGCGGCTCGTATTGTAATTCCCAGACGGCGCGTTGACTCAGTCTATAACAACCACGTGATCAATCATACGCAGATCGCCCATATCTGCGTAGTAAACGCGCACGCGCGTGCCGGGTTTGATCGCTGTTTGGACGACGTCCCCTGCCTTGTTCACAACGTGACCACGCCCGTTGAGAACATAACGGCCCGGATTATTGGAACTATCCTCCCGAACAACGAGCGTTTTGCGAGGCTGATAGCTCGCAGCCGCGCCTTCTTCAGTCATCGTTTTGATGATCGTTCCGGTTACCTTTATTGGTTCCGTCGTAGTTGTTCCTTGTTTATTATTCGTTGAACTCGGCTGGGCGAATGCCAGCGGCGCAATCAGCATACAACCGAGTGTGACAATTATTTTTTTCATGTTCGCCTCCTATTTCTTAATGCATTTCTGCTGGGTAAACCTCTGGAGTTGGTGGGGACGGAACAAGAGCCACTTCGAGCGTTTCCTACAGCCCACTTTTCGTCGGCACTAACGGCCCCAAAGATCTCAAAAAACGCGACCTTGCCTATGCAGATCTTCTAGTAGACCTGGGGATTAGCCACTATGTGTGGGAGCACTAGGCGTTATACTCATCGCCAAATTGGGAACGCAACAGGTTCTCTTCCGCACTGATGCGCGCAAGGAGAGGCGGAATCATCATCGAGCTCAGTAGTCTGAGCTATCAATGCTACCTCAAGGGCGGGAAAAGAGTGCACTGAAGTCACTGAGATCCCGCGCAGCAGCGCGCATGACAAGATGTTCAGTCAAGGCAAATGAGAACTCGACCGCGATCGTCGTCGGATCTTTGGATGTTCTCAGCAACTGTTCCCATTTCGGTCGGAACGAAGGTAGAGCCAACGCGATCGGTTCTAATTCGATTTTTGTTATCATCTGTTTAGTTGAATTGGTATCAGCTTTGACACAAGCGAAGCCACTGTCCGCAGTGCCTGATTTGGTTTTATTTACCGTTGTTGGGAAGCCCGTGCCTCTAGAACCTTTATTCTTGCAAAACGAGGTGCGGCGTCCGGCCCACAAATCGCACCGGTTACAAGACGGCGCACAAAGGTTTCCTTACCGAGGAATTGGAGATCGATCGTATCAAGATAAACTCGGTCTTCTCGTCAATGTAGTATCCTTACGGGTAAGCCCCGGACTCCGAGACTGGCGCTGATGGTGCATACTTTATCGTTCCTGCCATGTAGATAGAAGGTGCTGGAAATAATTTGTCCACGGCAAAGGAGGCGAGCTGTTGTATGGTAATGGCTCACAAGCAACCGATAATCACACCGGCAATCAACTTTCGCATGTTGCCTCCTGTATTTCTGGCGCGGCTACGGAAATTGAGCCCACAGGTTGAACTGAGCAAGTTCGCTACGAGATTGATCCGCAGCGCGAAACCGCATTAGTAACAGCCTGCGCGCACGCCATAACTTCGCTGCTACCACACCCCGGGAATTAGGCGCCAAGTGTGGGAGCGGTATGCGTCGTACTCATCTCCAAACTGCGAATGCAGCAGGTTCTCTTCCGCATTAATTCGCGCAAGGACAGGCGGAATTAGCAACAGCGTAAGAAGCACACCGACTCCAGAACGAAAAGCTAGACTCCATCCCAGTGAGTTGATGAGCAGCCCAAAGTAACTGGGGTGACGGATCACTCCGTAGACACCGCTTGTTACCAGAGTATGTCCCGGCTGGATTGCTGCCAACCCGCTGAATCGGTTGCCCAGCACAAACGCTGGCCAGATCCGCAACGCGCCACCGGCGGCAAAGAGCGCAACACCGAGCCAGCGAATCATGTCACCGTCGATCGTCCACAACTCTTCGCGATCCGTGTATGCGGGCAGATATGCATTAAGAAATCCGATTACACCGAACATGGGAAGCACCCATCGGTTGCTGCGTGCCTCGCGCACACCGGGACTAAGATTTCCCCCCGCGAAAAACGACACACCCGACAGGGCGAACAGCACAACCATGAGCGCGATCAACGCTGGGGTGAGAAAAAAACGGCCGAAAACCACCCCACCCCAGAATTGCGAGACCGGCATAGGCGCAAGTGCCGATCATGATTAATGTTAATCTCAAGGCCGACCGCATTAGCGATAGTATCCTATGATGGCCCAACGATAGAATGAAACGTGGTACCGACGATTCGGCATGGTCGGTTTCGAGTGGTGAGACTTTACCCCGACAGAGCGTATCTCCCGATCCGAGCGTACGCTAGACGAGGCGAGGTTTTGGCCGATGGTGCTTCATCTAAATCTCACCTCATATGGGTGGCTTCTTCGAGGACGTGCAGCAGCGAAAAGTTTATCGGGTTGCGGCCGCTTATATCATCGCCGCAGGATTTATTATTCAAATAGGTTCCGCCGTTTTTCCCGCGTGGCAATTGCCGAATTGGACGCTTCGTCTTGTGGTCGTGCTTTTGCTGATTGGGTTTCCGATTGCGCTCATCCTTGCTTGGGCTTACGACGTTACGCCGCAAGGAATTCAGGCCACGCCAACGCCCCCCGGAGCGCATCGGCACCGCAATCTTATCCTCCTCGTCGCAGCCGGGGCGATAATTTCCATCGCCGCGGGATTTTTCCTGTTGCCACGCGCATCGGCGCGCAAGATCGACAAATCGGTCGCGGTATTGCCGTTTGAAAATCTGAGCGATGAAAAGGAAAATGTGTATTTTGCTCAGGGCATCCAGAATGAGATTCTGACGAAATTGGCGGCCGTCAGGGATCTCAAAGTCATTTCGCGAACCTCGACGGCGAAGTATCAGAGCAAGCCGGCCAACCTAAAGACAGTCGTGCAAGAGCTCGGCGTTTCCACTATTCTCGAGGGTACGGTGCAGAGAGCTGGCGACAAAGTTCGGGTGAATGTGCAGTTGATCGATGCACGCGCCGACAGGCATCTCTGGGCGAAAAGTTATGATCGTGACTTTAAGGATCTTTTGGCAGTTGAGAGCGAGGTCGCAGCGCAAATCGCGGACGCCTTGAAAGCGAATCTCTCGCCGAGCGAATCGAATGTCCTGGCCGCGGCGCGGACAGAGAATACGGAAGCTTATGATTTTTTCCTACGCGGCCAGTATGAGTTTCACCAGGCACAGAGCACTCTGGCCGCAGACGCCTACGATCGGGCCGACGCGTTTTACCGACATGCGCTGGCACGAGATCCAAACTTTGCCGAGGCCGCCGCGGAGCTCGCACGCAATCGACTATCGCGACACTGGTTCGTCTCTCCTTTGGCGCCAGCGGAATTAGAGGAGGTGAAGGCGCTCATTGACCGCGCTCTGGCGCTGGCTCCAAATTCTCCGGAAGCGCACTTTGCGCTGGGATTATTCTTTTATTGGGGTCATCGCCAATACGAGAACGCGCTGGCAGAGTTCAACCGCACGCTGGAATTGCAACCGAACAGCGCCGACGCGCGGGCGTATTCGGCTTGGGTTCATCGCCGGCGCGGTGAATGGGAGCGCTCGCTAATGGATTCTCAACGAGCGGAGGAACTCGACCCGCGCGACGCCACGATCCCGACCAATATCGGAGTGACCTGCTATGCATTGCGTCTGTGGAAGGACGCGGAGCGTGCCGAGTTGCGAGCTCTCGCTATCGATCCCCACAACACGCAGGCAGCGATGTTCCTTGTCTTGACTCGCCTGACCAAGACGGGCGATCTCCACTCGGCCCGGCGAGCACTCGATGATTTTCCAGACGTGATTAAGGGCATCCCTGGCGGCGCTGGCGGCCCCCGTGGCGCTACCGGAGCCGGCGACATTAGCGCAGTCATTGGCTGGCCGGTTTACCTCGACGTGATGGAAAGACGTTTCACCAATGCTTTTCAAACTGTCGACAAGAGGGTGGTCAACGACGATCGCGCGCATCTTCAACAGCTTGCGGGGCGTGTCGCCATTCGCCTGCTGGCGGGAGAGCATGAGGCAGCCAAATCAATGGCAGAAGAGGCGCTGCCGTTACTCGAGGCCAGATTCAGAGAGCGACCGGATGACACTTTCGCGATGACGGAGCTATCCTGGGTTTACCTCGCCCTGGGACGCAATGCCGATGCGCTGCGCCTTTCCAGACAAGCGGCGGATATAATCTCCATCGAAAAGGATGCTTTGGCCGGCGCGAATTTCCAGATCGGACTCGCGCAAATCGAGGCGCGGGCGGGCGCACCTGAAGAGGCCATAAAGAGGCTTCGACGTTTGCTCTCAATCCCGGCGGGCGCAGCGTCCATCGCTGGTTTGAAGATGGACCCGGTCTGGGATCCTATCCGTAATCGTCAGGATTTCCAGTGGTTGCTCTCAGGTAAAGAGCAGATCGGACCTAACAAGTAACGGGAATTGAATCTTCGGGCCTTCTTTGCCAACTGAAATAGCAGTTCCGGCTTTCTTCGCCGCCGGCCGAAAGTTTCGACCAGAAATAATCGACTTCCTCCTGGGTGTCGCAGTTCACGACAAACGAGATCGCTTCTGTGAACTTGAACAGCAGTCCGCCGTTGAGTGCCACGAAGTCTTGGCCGTCGAGTTGAAACTCAACCGCCATTACCGACCCCGGCGGCCGGCCGGTTGGCGTGGCGGCCTCCTCGGCTTTGTCATCAAACCAAAGGAACGGCGTGATTCTTTGCGCCATTCTGTTCTTACGCATGGCTTTTCGTCAGTGATGCGACACTGTTTGATAAGCGCGCTTCGCCCTGACACGATGTTCGGGCTCGAATTGCTCGGCAAAATCCTCAGGCTCGAAGACTTGACGAATCTCGATTTCCCCCTCTTCGCCCGGCATGGGATTTGGACAGCGCTTGACCCATTCGATCGCTTCCTGCAGCGACTTACACTTCCACAGCCAAAAACCCGCGACCAATTCCTTGTTTTCCGGAAAGGGACCATCGGTCACGATTCGTTTCTGGCCTGAGAATTTGACTCGGGCGCCTTTGGAGCTCGGTTGCAACCCTTCTCCGGCGAGCATTACTCCGGCCTTGGTCAATTCGTCGTTAAACTTGCTCATATCAGCGAGAAGCTCTGCGCTCGGCATCTTGCCCGCCTCAGAATTCCTGCTGGCTTTCACGATTACCATGAATCCCATTTTGATGTTCCCCTTCCATTCGATTTGGTTTCAAGCTCTCGCGGCGGCCAGTTCTCGCTTCGAATATTCTTCGGCCCGTTGTTTGATCGAACAGACATCGGCGACAGGTCGAACCTCAACGACTGAGCCGTATTCGAGACCGGGACATTGTTTTGCGATCTCGATCGCTTCGTTCTCGTCGGCAACGGTGAGATAAAAATAGCCACCGATCGCCTCCTTCGATTCTGCAAACGGCCCGTCTGCAACCATGCGCTGTTTTCCAGAAACAACTTTGCCTTCGTCTTCCAGCGGACGACCGCCGGCGCATTTTCCTTCCGCCTTCAACCGTTCGAACCAGGCCATCCAGTCGGACACGACCTTCTGAAGTTGCGCCGCCGAAAGCTCGCGGTCCCAAACGTTGCCGCGAAAAAGCAGCAGGTAATCGGATTTAGTTGTTGTGCTCATAATAGTTCCTTTCGTTTCAGTTAATCTTAACTCCCAAATCGCTCACGCAGCGGCCGCGACAAACAGTTGCTCGGCAACTGGGTGTATCGCGCGCCGAACCAATTCCGGATGACGCTGGATTATGGGACACTCCGCGAGGATCGGACGGACTTCAACGCTGACGCCGTAACGCAGCGTCGGTATCGAGCGCGCGACTTCGACCGCTTCGTTCAAGGTCTCGGCTTGGAGCACGAGATAACCGCCCACTGCTTCTTTGGTTTCCGTGAACGGCCCGTCGACGACGAGCCGGCCGTCCGTGCCAGAGATCACCCGGCCCTGCCCGCTGAGCGGTTGCGCGCCTTTGATTTTGCCGCGCTCGTTTAATCGCTCGAACCAAGCCATTACTTTGTCCATGGCCTCTTTTAGCTGGTCGGTGGACAAACCTCGGTCCCAATGCGGTCCGCGGAAAAGCAGCATGTATTCACCTGTCGTTGTTTCTGTGTTCATATTTTTTTGTTTCGGTTGTCGATATTGCGACGAACGAGCGATTCAGTTTAGGACAATTATTTCGCCTTCCAGGGAGCGAATTTATTTTTCGCCGTATCGTTGCGGACGAAGAAAAGAACTTTTTGTCACGATCGCCAGTCTTATCCCGGCGGATAGTTCTCGTATTTTGGAATCGCGGGATCCATTTGGTCCCACGGTTGCGCGTCGGAGGTGAAGCTGTCCATCTGCGGATGAAACCAGCTCGGATCATCCAGGCTGCCGGCGACAAGTCCGACAACCGCGCTCGGCACGGGCGTTTCCGACTCTGCCCCAGTCAAACGTGACCCGCAATTTGCGCAAAAGCCACGCTTGTGTTTGCCACGCTTGAGGCTCTCTGTGAAATGATACTGCAACTTGCCTCGCGTCAGCCTGAACGCCTCTGACGGCACGATGACGAAAGGAACAAAAGCTCCGCCGGAAATCTGCTGACAATCCCGACAATGACACTTGCCCATCATGATCGGTTCAGCATTGCATTCGTAGCGAATCGCGCCGCACGCGCATCCGCCGGTAAACGGGAGTTTCATAAATGATTTATGGATTTTGCCGGCGGTCGCCAGGAACCACCCGCCGAACCGTCCGGGCTTGCTAGTACTACAGTATAGCCGTCGGGATCGCGTAACCAGCATTCCCAATGGTTTGGACCAGTGTCGCCAGATGGCGGATTACGATGGCGTGGACGAATCATCTCGACCTGCATTTCTTCGGCGCGGTCAACAGCTGCATCGAAATCGTCGAGTTCAAACCAGAGCAGCACGCCGTTTCCGTGCGCCAGGTTTTGGTCGCCGATTGGCCCGTGATGATGTTCCACATCCCATTGGTGTAATTGCAGGATAAGCCGCCCATCGGAAACAAGCCGCTCGTACTCGGGGCCGCCGTGCGCACTTTGGCACCCGAGCAGCCGTTGATACCAGAGGCTGCTTGCTTCGACATCACGCACGCAAATCAGTGGTTGTGGGCGCATTGGAACTCCGTGGTTAATTTCATCAATCGCTCGTGGCGTCAATCCTGACGCGATCTCTGCTTCCGATATTTATGTGGTTGACCGTGGGCGAACCAACGACTCGAACGCACTGAAAGGCAGTCTGCTGTTCGTCTGTGTTGTCGAAGCTAGGCGCCATCACAGGAGGGATTGAAACGACGTGAATGTCCATCTCGTCGATCAACCCGGCGTTTTAGGCGTCGACCAAAACTTTGAATCCGCCGTAGAGCATGCGCTTGACTTCGAACGGCATCTTCTTTGGCATCGTTAGTCGTTTGTCTTTCATGACTTTTGCGTTCACCTGATCGCGATGAGCGCGGGATTTGTAAACAATATAGGCGAACACAATGGTTTCGCCCGGTTTGCTTCTGATCACGCGCAGGAACGGCATTCCCATTTTAACATTCAGATCGTCCCCGACACATTCCTTGTAATCGAGTGCGCCATGATCACGCCAAACTTAGCTTGCCTGCGCCGCCATGCGACGGTGCGCGGCGATGTTGCGCTTCGGTACTGGTAAAACGAATCCATCAATGTATTTGGACATGTGAATCCTCCTTAAGTTGGGTTGTTAGTTCCAATAAACATCTCGGGTGACAGTCAGGGTGTTCCGGTTTGTTCAATTACGGAAAGAATGTTGCCCGCTGGATCTTTGAACCACGCGATGGTTGGTCCATTTCCGCGCATGATTCCTTTTTTGTCAGTCTTGAGATTCGGCAGGTCATAGTGCTCGAAGCGGACGCCGCGCTTTTTCAATTCGTCCACGGCGAGATCGACATCTTTCACCGGAAAATTCAGAACGGTGAACGTCGCCGGAACGTGGTTCGGCTTGGGATAAATGATCACGCTGTTACCGCTGCCGAGCCGCAACGTAAGCACGCCATGCGCTTCCGAAACGTCGAGCTCGAGTGTCCCGGCGTAAAATTGTTTCGCCTTCGGAATGTCGCCCGCCGAAAAACCGCTGAATGCCTTGCTATCTTTTAACATACCGCACTCCTTCCAATTAACTGTTCGTGCCGCACACATTGTGAAACAGGAGACGGGCACTTCTCGCCGCGAGAAATAAAATCAACCCAACGCACAGAACGAGAATCGACGCTCGCAAATAGATTGCGGCTGAGATCGAAAGCCCAATCCCGGTCCAAAGCGCGATGTACGCAGCGAGGCACATTGGGCATTTCGGAATCAGGGCGAGGATCGCGCTTAGAACAATCCAGCCGATAACATCGAGAGCACGCCGAATAGTTGAACCGCAACCGACCCGCCTTCGCAACGCTTCGGCGTGGCAGGCACGGCTGCCATTGTAGAATTTTAGCGACTTAGCTTTCATACTTGCCTTCAAGCGGTTGTTTGGGAGGCAGGAACGTATCCATAGTCTCTGTGCTAATTCTTTTGCCTTTCGTTCTTCAATAGTACGACGAATGAAGCCAGCGCTTCTGGACACTCATCTCCCTGCTTCTTTATTTAGCGGTGTCGTTGCTGTTGAACGTTGGCTTCACGCGAGCGGGAGTGAGACGCCGCATCTTTTGAGCAGGCGAACACCGGAGACCGGTCACGAACGTCGCCGTGCCTGTCCAGCCTGAATCCCGCGCTCAACAGCGGCGCTCCATTCCTCGGATGGCGGCGCGTCGCTGTTTTCGTCGTGCCAGATCCACCATTCGTACGGCGGGCTCTGTGGGTAACCCTTTGGCGAATCCTCCCACTTCTCCTGGCGCCCAAGCGCAGTGATGTCCAGGTAGGTCCACGTGCTTCCCATCTGCTCGTCGCCGCGTTTGTCGATAAAGTAGGTGCGAAACACGTTATCGCCGTCGCGGATGAACGCATTCGTGCCGTGCCATTCGTCCACGCCGAAGTCCTTATCGAAATCGTCCGTGATAGTGTACCAGGGAATGAGCTCCCAGCCCATGCGCGCCTTCAAGCGCTCGATCTCCTTCTGTGGCGCTCGCGACGCGAACACCAAAGTCGTGTCGCGCGCATTTAGATGCGCGGGGTGCGCGACCTGGTCGGCCACCATGGAGCAGCCGATGCAGGCATGCTCGGGCCAGCCGACCACGCCCGGTTCGAAGAACGCGCGGTAGATGATCAACTGACGGCGACCGTCGAATAGATCGAGCAGGCTCACCTTGCCCCGAGGCCCGTCGAACTTGTATTCCTTCTCCAGGGCCTGCCACGGCATTCGCCGACGTTCGGCAGCCAGCGCGTCACGAGCGCGGGTCAACTCCTTCTCCTTCACGAGAAGTGCTTGGCGCGCCGCCTCCCACTCCTTCAGCGAGACCACTTTCGGCCTTTTCATTTCCGATGTTAAGGTTTGTGTGCTCATCTTTTCCTTTCGTTCGTTAATAGTACAACGAACGAACACACCGGTTCTGGACG
>DATFXC010000106.1:0-12405 GCA_035258625.1 Candidatus Udaeobacter sp.
AGGCCGCCGTTAGTATGCGGGTTGGCGCTCATGCGGCGAGTGCCTTGCGGAGGAAGCTCCGCGAGTTCGGGGACGAGCTTTCCGTGATCGTCGAACAACTCCTCGGGCTTGTAGCTCTTCATCCATTTTTCCAGTATGCGCACGTGGCCCGGCTTCTCATGCATCTCGCCCATTGGCACCTGGTGAGCGCGCCAATAGTCTTCAGTGCGTTTGCCGTCGATCTCTTTCGGGCACGTCCAGCCCTTGGGCGAGCGGAGCACGATCATGGGCCAGCGAGGTCGGCCGTTGGAGCCGTTCCGGCGCGCATCAGCCTTAATCCGCTGGATCTCACCTAGCACCGTATCAAGCGTCGCTGCCATCAATTGGTGCATCTTCTCGGGCTCGTTCCCCTCGACGAAATATGGCGTGTACCCATATCCGCGGAAAAGGTGGTCCAGCTCTTCGTGACTGATCCTGGCAAGCACGCAGGGATTCGCGATCTTATAACCGTTCAGATGCAGGATTGGCAGGACCACGCCATCGGTCACGGGATCCAGAAACTTGTTGGAATGCCAGCTCGTGGCGAGCGGTCCGGTCTCTGCTTCGCCGTCACCCACAACACAGGCAACGATCAGGTCGCGGTTGTCGTAGGCCGCGCCGTACGCGTGCGAGA
This sequence comes from Candidatus Udaeobacter sp., assembly GCA_035258625.1. GTDB lineage: Bacteria > Verrucomicrobiota > Verrucomicrobiia > Chthoniobacterales > UBA10450 > Udaeobacter. The sequence continues at coordinate 653 of DATFXC010000106.1, forward strand.
TCGCATATCCGAGTTCCCCGCCCTCGTGGATCGAGCCTGGCGTCTCCGGGGCCACATGGCTCGGAATACCGCCTGGGAAAGAGAACTGCGTGAAGAGACGCTTCATGCCTTCCTCATCCTGGGAGATGTTTGGGTAGACCTCGCTATAGGTTCCCTCGAGGTAGGCGTTAGCGACAAGGCCCGGCCCTCCGTGTCCGGGGCCGGTGATGTAAAGCATGTCAAGATCGTGCTGCTTGATTAATCGGTTCAGGTGAACGTAGATGAAGTTCAAGCCTGGGGTCGTTCCCCAGTGACCCAGGAGTCGCGGCTTGATGTGTTCCTTGCTCAACGGCTTCTTCAGGAGCGGATTGTCGTAGAGATAGATTTGGCCAACCGACAGGTAGTTTGCGGCCCGCCAGTACGCATTGATCTTATTCAACTCGTCACGACTGAGCGGCGCATCCTTAGTTGCGGAGCGAACTGTTGCCTGCGCGTGGCGTGTTCCATTGGCGCTAACTTTCCTTCTTTTGGTTACGGTGACTCGACTACTGCTCTTACGGGCGGCGCCCGCTTTGGCCATTCGTGCGGATTTTGTATTTGTTCTCATGTTATTTTTTCAAGGCATGTGTTTATTAAAAAACGGTCCGGTCAATTTATTCTCCATGGTGCCGGCTGATGGCTAAACCAACCAACCGCCGCGTCTCGCGCATGATGGTTAAATCCTCGCGCGTGGCGATCACCAGCACCCGCGCAGTCGAGGCTCGAGTGGCGATGTCTGCGTCCGGCTTGCAAATTTCGTTGGCGGCTGGGTCGAGCTCCAGACCTAGGTACTTAAGCTTTTCGCAAACCCGCTTGCGGATTTCCGCGGAACGCTCGCCTACACCAGCCGTGAACACCAAAGCATCGATCCCGCCCAGCGTCGCCGCCATGGCCCCGATTGTTTGCACGATGCGATGGACATAAACGTCAACGGCGAGTTTGGCATCTGGATTGTGTGGAAGTTCCGATAGAATTTGGCGGAGGTCGGAAGATCTGCCCGAGATACCGAGCAAACCGGATTCATTATTCAAAGCGTTGTCGAGCGCTTCTGCGTCCAGCCCCTTGTGGCGTAGAAGGTAGATGAGTATACCGGGGTCGACCGTGCCGCTCCGCGTCGCCATCATCAGGCCTTCCAATGGCGTAAAACCCATGGAGGTATCGACACACACGCCGTCACGGACCGCAGACACCGACGCTCCGTTTCCAAGATGGGCGATAACGAGCCGCAAACCTCGCCGACCGATTATCTTCGCCGCCTGACCCGCACAGTAAGAATGGCTCAGTCCGTGGAAGCCGTAACGACGGATGCCCCACTCACGCGTCCACTTTTGCGGCAGTGGATACGTTCGAGCTGCCTCAGACAACGTTGAATGAAAAGCAGTATCGAATGCTGCTACCTGTGGAACCTTTAGCAGGACTTGTTCGACCGCGTTTATTCCCTCCAGGCTGGCTGGGTTGTGAAGCGGGGCCAGCTCTGTCAGTTCTTCGATTGTCCGCTTAACTTCCGCAGTGATCCGCACGGCAGAGGTGTAACGATCGCCGCCATGGACAACGCGATGTCCTACAGCTCGGAGATCTTCTGGACTTTGCAGAGCCGCCGATGAGCCAGCTTGCAAATCGTCGAGGATTCGAGCGACGGCATCAGCGTGTTTCTCCAGCTTCAACTCTTCACGGATTTCCGGCTGGTTTGCTGCGCGAAAGACTAGTTGCGCGGGTTTTCTGAGCCAATCGACGCCCCCGTCGGCCAGTAATACCTCGCTTTCTGCATCGAACAAACTGAATTTGAGGCTGCTGGAGCCACCATTACAAACCAGAATCTTGGTTCTTATCTCTGGCATGACCGTTCCGCGATAGCTGTCTCTGTGTAATTTAGTCGCCAACATGATGTGTGTCATTCCACAGTCGGATCACCGGCCGGGATAGCTCGTTTTCATAGCCCACCGCACTCAGGCTTGCCGTACTAAGCATGAACCGCTTGGCATTTACCGTCACTTCAAGTCCAATCCAGCGCGTCGCCAGTACCCGAATGAAATGCCCGCTGGAAAAAAGCAGCACATCTCCCGGCACCGCGCGCAGGCGGTTCACTACGCGATCGGCGCGCGCGGCGGCTTGGGCTGGCGATTCCCCTCCCGGAGCGCCGTCGCGGAACAGTTCCCAGCCGGGGCGCTCCGCCCGGATCTCGGCAGTGCGGCGTCCCTCATATTCACCATAGTTCCATTCGACCAAATCCTGGTCGATTTCAGCCACGGTTCCAAAACCAGCCAACTCACAGGTGCGCCTGGCACGCTGCAACGGGCTGGTAAACACCTTGGCAAAAGTCAGTCCACGCAACCGATCCTGGAGCCGTCGCGCATTGCGCTCGCCACGTTCTGTGAGCGGCAGGTCGGTAAGTCCTGTGTGTTGGCCCGAGATAGTCCAAGCGGTTTCGCCGTGCCTGGCTAAGTAAACGATCTGAAGCACTTGGTTCATGGGTTCACTCATCTCCATTCTGTGCAACGGGTCCTTCATTGCTGTTGCGTGCGTGGAGGTTCTTCGTCTTCAGACAAAGAGTGTTCCGTTGCCGCCCCCTCCCATCCAAAAGCGCGATACCTAATTGACATCTTCCTTTTGTGCTTGTCATGTGACGATTTCGTTAATTTTCAGGCGGCTTGGCTTTTCGTTGTTCCTCAGTTTCGGGCAACAGGGGCGACATCTCGTGCCCCTTCCGCTGGTAGTCGGAATGCCTTCGAATAAAAACTGGACAACATATCGGCAGTCTCGATTCCAGTCGGTACGTTGCTTGGGTTGAAGACGAGCCTTCTGTCCTCTTCGGCTGCGTTTGCTGTTAACCTCTTGATTTCGAGCCTGCCAAGAAGAACTCGTTTCCGATTGTCGGGCCACGCGATCGAGGGATCATTGATCCTGTCACCGTGCTCAGCGACTTGAGCATATAGCGCGAAACCAACGGTCGCAGCTGCCACTCGGGCCTTAATCTCTTCCATCAGGTAGTTTGGGCTCTGTTTCTCTCTTTCCTCATTCGTGAGTAGCTGTTCGTCTGCCACAGCCACGAGCTGATAACGCACATAATGAGCTTCACCTTTGGCGTTGATGAACTTGAACGAACCAACACCATAATAAGAGATGGTGGCAAAGCTGGCCGGAGTCTTCTGCGCGGCAAGAAACGCTCTTGCCGTCGGATGGAATTCCAAGAATCTATCGAGAGCCGTCGGAGTGGCCGCACACGGTCCGCTGGCGGCAATCGCGAGCATTAACTCGCGTAGGTCATCCGTGTTGGAAACGGGAAAACCATTGAAACTGTGAGCTACCAGATCGGTGCTCGCACCGCCGGGCAATTCGAATCTGATTGCCATACCTCGCGGATTGGCCGTCGGGTCATTATCTGGAATAGTTGGAACACCGCTAAAATCGGAGAAACGCACGGTGACCTTGCTGCTTCGCCCTTGCAGATGAGGCGCCTTGGTAATTTGTTTGGCATGGCTATCCGGGGTGAACTCGCCTTCGAAAATAATCCCCTTGGCATTTATAGCTCGACAATGATTGTACCCGAAGGCGCCATGCATCGATTCGACCAGTTCAGCCGGAGTGTGAATGGGATCGTCAACTGGCGGGCTCCAGTTGAATGGTTCGGCTGCTGCCGCGACACCTGCCAACAGCGATGATCCGATCAATGCCGTGCTAACGATGAAGGAAAGTAACGCTTTCATATATATCACCTAACGGGACTTCGGTGGTTGATTCATCAGTTACTTTCTCAAGCTTTTGAAGATTGATATCTCAGAAACTTAAAATTTTTTGCGGCTGTCCGCTTAGGCGTGGTCATTGGTTAGTTCAGTTACGCTGTGGGTACCGGCTTCGACTCGTCGCGGCTGTTTCGCTAATCGCTGGCGGCTCCGATTCGTTCGCCAGGATGTTATCGTTCGCGTCTGCCGCGCTCGATTGGTAACAGGAACCAATGTGCCTCATTGGTTTCGTTGACCTTGGCTTGTGGACCGAGTCGAATTCCATGCCGATCGTAACTTGGTTATCGGGGCCGGCCGGCGCGCGCTCCAAACGCAATTTCCAGCGTCCGGCATCGAATTGCGGAATGGCCCTCAATTCCGGCAGCCGAGTTTTCATAGTGCTTCAATCACGGCTGCGGCTGCAAATCCGAGCGCCACGCCAATCAACGGGCTCAGTACCGCAAACCAGAAAGAAAGGTTCCAATCTGAGTTTTCAGGAGTCGGATTTCTCTTCATGCCACTTTTCTCAAGCGTTCGAAGACCGACATTTTAAGAAATTTGGAGTTTTTCTGCGACTTACGTGGATTGGATCGAGGGATTCATCCGATTTAATGGCATCCGTATCGTCACAAAATGGGCGAGCGCCTTCCGCCAATCTTGCGCCCTTGCGCTGACATCATCCGCAATAACAAACATCATTTCGGCCTGCTCATCGAGGAGCAGGTAATCACGAAGGTCCGGGCTCCTTCTATCAGTGGAAATCCGTCCCCTCGAACAAGGACTCTCTCTGTTGCCACCACACGCAAACGGTGTGGATACTAGACAAGAGACGGCTTTCCGCGGTGCGTGTCATGCGACAATCTCGTTAATTTCGGCTGGCGTGACTGTCAGTCTTTTATCTTCGCGCCTTCCCGAGCCTACACTAACCCATTTGGTCTCCGTAAAACAACCCGTTTCGCGAATCTTCCACGCGTGCGGACCAGACGGCTAACGCTTTCGCAAAGGTCCTTATTCGCGCGAGGATAAACTTAAATTCGGTCCAGAATCGCGATATAAGCTTTTGGTAGCGTATATTTCATGGCACGATGAAATTTACTAGGGTGCGATCGTTGCTAAGAGGCACTTGCTCTGCCAATTGAGCTAACGGTGCGCGAAGATCTCAGATTTTCGATTGCCGATTGTAGCAGAACTTCCTTCAGCAGCGACATAGATCAAGCTTACCGCTCACTGCGAAAAGCCCGCGGCAAGCCTGCGTGAGATTTCCTTTGCTTTTTTCCCTTCGCAGCGGCGCTCATCGGATTCACGTGAGTGGCGCGGCTGGCCGGGAGAAATGATGTGTTCGGCGCGGACAAACGCTACTTGATGATGAAGAGAATACTGGCAGTCTTGCCTTCACTCACCACGCTCATGATGTAATTTCCGGGCCCGAGCTTCTTTCCATCAATCGTTTTGTCCAGGTTGGTTTTGGTTTTGCCCTGGAGCAAAATCACCGCGGGCGTCGAGCCTGGAACTGGTTCATTCTTTCGCAATCACCATGTTCACGTTCACAATGATCATGGCGCTTTGGGATGCGACCGCCAGTTCGGCATCCGCCACAACCGGATTTTCAATCTTCGCGAAAGGTGTGCCGTCTTTTGCCGCCTGACCGCCAACGCTGACGGGAAATGGAAGCGCATCGTTTGCGAACGGAGCGTACGGAAAGGCTGCAGACAGGATTAAAAATAGTAGAAGACGTCTCATAAGGAATAGGTTGATGCGGGATTCTGCGCCGGAACGCAATACTGGAATCTCGTCACTCGCTGTCGAGCGCAAAGAGGCAGAGTCCTGCCAGGCAACGGTCACAAGCGCAGCCCGGCGGATGGTTGTGAACAATCAGTAAAGCTTCGCCGGTCGGCGATCACAAGTTCAGACCGTAGAACGCACCGTGAACGACAGTCTCTCCCGCGTCCGCGTGGAATTGTCTGACGCCTGATATGTCAGCGCAGCATCAGCATCTGGAAGAATCTCAAACACGTGATCAAGCCGCGACATTTTGAAAATTGAGCGCACGGTTGTTTGAAAACCAGCCAGCGAGAATTTGCCGCCGTAGGCTTCAACCTTCTGCATGGCCAAAATGAGCGCCGCCAAACCTGCGCTGTCGATGTAAGTCACACCCGAAACATCGACTACCAAATGCCTGGGTTTTTTCTCGATCACTGCATCGAGTGATGCCGTAGTTTCAGGAAAAACATGCAGATCGATTTCGCCTTTCAGCAGCAACACAGTGGGCGCGTCTCGATCCGGCTTCGGAGCAGATGGCGAGTTGCTCTCCATTCAATGGCTTGAATCGTCAGTGGATCACTGTTCGGGCGTATCGGTCGTGCTTTTTGATCGGTAAACTGGCCTCAGCCAGAATTCCGGCTGACATTTCCACGTCGATTCGGGTTACCTATTTGTGTTTCAGATGTCACGCGGCCGGCAGATTTTCTTCAATCGTATTGATCAACTCGGGAATATTGACCGGCTTGGCCACAACGGGGTGGCCTTGAATGTATAGGCCCGCCTTTGCCTCAGCTTTTGTGACTAGCGCCGTGAGAAAAATGATGGGCGTTTTCTGCAACCCCGGATCGGCATCGATTTGTGCCGCTATATCGCCTCCGTCGGCTTGTGGCATCATTATGTCGAGCAAAATCAGATCTGGCCTGAAATTCTGCGCAGTATGACGAGCATTGGCGGCGTCGTTCTCTTCCAGCACAACATAGCGGCCGACCTTTTCGAGGAGGATTTTAATCAAGTGGGAGCTGTTAGGGTCGTCGTCAACAATCAGGATACGCCGTTTCTCTTCGATTGCTGAACTTGCCACACTCAAGCTTCGAGTGCCAGCGTGTCCGCGGCGGTGTCCCGCTTGTTTTTCGGGAGCGAAAGCTTGCGCCAAAATATCCTGAAGATCGCCCATTTTGGCAGTAGGACGATTGTCCCGACCCGCAGCGTTTACAGTTTGGGATCGCTCGCCGTAAGATTTCATTGACTGGTGTGACGCTTGAATGAAATAGAGGTAATGCGATCAAGGACAGCACGCTTCTTCGTGCGTCTCGATAACGTTTTCCCCGATTCATCGTCGGAAGTAGAGTGCATGTTAAGCTTGCACTTTTGGTGCATTAGCCTGAGCCAATGATGAACAGATTTTCACAGTTTTTTGTACTAGCACCGACCCTCGTTTTGTTGAGCGGTTGTAGCACTGTGAGCGACCTGATCACATCGAACCTACCGGAGAGTCATTCCGGCCGGCCATCGATCGTCGTGAGCTTGCGTGCGCAAGAAGCGTATCTCTATCGTGGAGGGTATAAAATCGCGTCGTCTCGGATATCGAGCGGCCGAGAAGGATATCGCACTCCGACTGGTCAATTTCGCGTTATTCGTAAGGACGAAGATCATCGCTCGAGTATTTATGGTGACTACGTTGATGAATCGGGGCGAGTCGTGAAGGCCAACGTCGACAGCAGGCGTGACCGCCGTCCGCCGCATTCGCACTTCGTGGGAACCTCCATGCCCTACTTTGTCGAATTCTCGCCGGGCTACGGATTGCACCAAGGCTACCTGCCAGGGGTGCCGGCTTCACATGGATGCATTAGGATGCCTTATTGGAAGGCGCGCCAGTTTTATAATGCCGCTCACATCGACACACCTGTGGCCGTAAGACCCTAACGAATGCGCGCATTGGTCTCTTGTAAGTTTTTCCGCGATAAACCCCGCAGCGGGGGTTATTGAGGAACATCACGCGGCTCGTTCAAGTTTGCATAACGTGGCTTACAGGTTTCAGTAATCCCGTGGAAACAAAGCTCGCCGAATCGTCATCACAAACCATTCGCGAGGAAGTACGACGACGTTATGGCGCTACAGCCCGAGGAGAATCGTCGTGCTGCGCCGACGACTGCTGCACTTCCACGCGTGCCGATACTCTAGGTTACTCGGCTGAACAATCGGCAATCGCCCCCGAAGCTGCGAATCTCGGCCTTGGCTGTGGAAATCCGCTGGCAATCGCTTCACTGCAACCGGGGCAAACCGTTCTCGATCTCGGTTCCGGTGCTGGATTCGACTGCTTTCTTGCAGCGAGAGCGGTCGGCTCGAGTGGCACGGTTATTGGCGTGGACATGACCCACGAGATGCTCGCGAAAGCGCGCGAGAACGCCCATAAAAACGGATTTAGCAATGTCGAGTTTCGCTTCGGTGAAATCGAAGCGCTTCCTGTCTCGGATGACAGCGTGGACGTGATAATATCAAATTGCGTGATCAATCTATCGCCAGAAAAACAACGTGTGTTCACGGAAGCTTACCGCGTCCTAAAGCCCGGTGGCCGACTTGCTGTTGCTGATGTCGTCGCCACCGCAATCTTACCTGAGGAAATCAGAGGAGATTGGGCGGCTTACACCGGATGTATGGCTGGCGCAGCGCAGATCAGCGAACTGGAGGAGATGTTGCGAGAGGCTGGCTTTGACGAGATCAAGATCGCACCAAAGGACAGGTCCCGCTCCTTCATTCGCGAATGGCTTCCTGGAAAAGGTATCGAAGACTATGTCGTTTCCGCAACGATCGAGGCGGTGAAGCCGAGGCGATAAAAAAACAGCCGGCAATGCCTGCGTCAGATTTCCTTTGCTTTATTCGGTTCGTAGCGCAGTCATCGGATTCACCCGAGTGGCGCGGTTGGCCGGGAAAAAACAAGCGAGAAGTGCCGCGCTCGCGAGCATCAAAGTTGCGGTAACGAGCGCCAACGGATCGCTCGGACTTACGTCATACAGGATTTTGGCTAGGACGCGCCCCGCACCCAGTGAAAGAAGGAGGCCGGCGCCAACCGCAAGAGCCGTTTGCATCGCGCCCTGTCGCATAATAAGGGCGAATACGTCCCGCCGATGTGCACCCAAGGCCATGCGGATGCCGATTTCGCGGGTGCGGCATGCCACGGCATAAGCTTTCACACCATAAACACCGACGACGGCTAAGATAAGCGCGATCGCACCAAAAGCGCCGAAGAGAGTTGCCCCAAGTTTAACGATCCAAAGGTTGGGCGACCTCTCCATCAAGTCGCGAAATGGTGTCATCTGTAACAGCGGCAGATCGGGATCGATCTCGCGCAACGTTTGTCGAAGTGTCGGGATAAACGCGGCGATCGCCTGGCGATCCTGTGTGTTGAGCCGCACATGCAAAAACGTTTGGCCGCTATATCCCTGCGCCAACGGCACGAATAAACGGCAAACGAGGGAATCGTTCTCAACGCTGTGCCGGTGCTTGCTCACGACGCCCACGATTTCCATGTCGTTAGGCGAGCCGTCTTTCGGCGGTTGCGTGTAGCGAATGTGCTGACCGATCGGATCCTCGTTCGGGAAAAGTTTCTTCGCCATTTCCTCATCGATAATCGCCACGTGCCGCGCATCCTTGCTTTCGCACTCATTCTGGGTGAAATCGCGCCCCCGTAGCAGTTTAATGCCAAGCGCCTCGCAGTAACCGGCCGTAATCGCGGTGAAGAGCGAATTGACGCTCGGGTCCGGCGCCTTCGGGTCGTTAGGCATGGCGTCTTTCGTGCGGAGAACGCGGCGTGCGCTGGTGAAATCGGAATACGGCAGCATGGTGCCGGTCGCCGACGCGGTTACCCCTGGCAACGCTCGTACGCGCCGCACCATGTCGAAGATCAAGCGACGCGAATCGGCCTGCGTTTTCTTGATCAAGCTGAAATCGAACTCACTGATGATATCGCCGCGAGCGACGAAGCCAGGATTAAGTCCGGCCGCCTTGATCGCGCCACGGAAAAATAATCCGGCGGCGAAGAGCAACATCAGCGAAAGAGCGATTTGCGCCATCACCGAAATGTGACGTGGCGCGAAGAAACGACTCAAACGACCGATGCGCGCCGGTTCGCCGACTTGCTCTTTGAGGTCCTTAACGAGATCGGCTTTCGTTGCCTTCAACGCCGGGCCCAGACTGAAAAGCATTGTCGCGATGAGGCAAAACAACAATGTGATTGCAAGCACAGTCGCGTCGGGCCGCAATTTCACCACAAACGAGAAATTCACAGACGCGAGCAAACCGCGCAGTTGCTGTAGTAAAACATCGTTGCACCAGGCGCTCAGGATCAGGCCGATCAACCCGCCGCAAACAGCCAGCAAAAATCCTTCGCACAATAATTGCCTGACAATCTGCCAGCGTGATGCGCCAACAGCCAGCCGGACTGCGATTTCCTTTGAACGCGACGTGCCGCGCGCGAGCAGCATATTCGCGAGATTCAAACAGGCGATGAGCAAGACGGCTCCGGCCATCGCCATGAGCAATGTCGCAACCAGCGTGAGTGGTCCGTCGTCCTCTGGTTGTGTACTTAGGCCGAATCGCGCCGGTGTTTGAATCTGTAATTCCCGCGAACCCTCACTGCCGTCCGGTTGGATCGCGTTCAATCGTGGCGCCAGGACCGGCAAACGCGGTTTGGCTGCGTCGATCGTCAGGCCGGGACGCATACGCGCCACCAGATTGAATTGGTAATTCTTCGGGTCCAACAGGTCGTGTGTCGTTTCGGAATCGCCGAAAGCCGAACCGAGCTGCGAATGAATGCCGAGCGGCACCCAGATGTCCGGTGCGATCAACGCGTTCGCACCGCTGAATCCGTCCGGTGCGATGCCAATCACGGTGTAGGGCTGGCCGTTGATCTGTAACGTGCTGCCGATGAAATCATCGCGGCCACCGTTGCGTTTCCAAAAGCCGTAGCTTGACACGACTACAGCCATGTTCGCATTCGGCTTACATTCCTCAGCGCTATAAAACCGGCCGCGAAACGCCTGCACGCCCATCATCGGGAAATAATTTTCCGAAGTCAGGAAGGCGAAGCTGCGCCGCATCTCGTGATCGCGCCCGATGCCGGCGACGGCGAACTCGAGCGCGGCCACATCGACAAACACGTCTCGGCCGTTTTCGCGCAGCTCGCGATATTCGTTGTAAGAGAACTGCCGATAATCGTGGCTCGCATTCTGTCGCGCCGTGAACACATTCACGACTTCAGCAGGCCGGAGCGGCACTACCGGCCTGAGCAATACGCCATTGATCAGCGCGAAAATGGCGGAGTTAACGCCGATTGCCAACGCAAGCGTCAATACCGCGACGACGGTGAATCCCGGCGTCTTCAACAGCTGCCGAATAGCAAACCTGAAATCCTGCATCATAAGGATCCTTCTTTGTTTTTATTGAGATGCAGTCGGCCTTGGCTTTGGATTCAACAAATTTGACTCGTGCCGCTTCGCTATATCTTCTCCGCTTAAATCGGCACATCTTAAATATCCCGCACATCATGATCCAATCCTCACGTCTTCGTTCGCTTCTCCTTTACGCTTTGTTCGCATTTCCCTTCGTGGCGCAACCGCTCATTCCCGGCAGTCTGCGGGCGGCGGAGGAGAAGAAAATCGAGTTCCCGGCTGCCAGCCAGCACTCGGTGGTAAAACAGCGTGTTGGGTTGACGGATATCGAGGTGGATTATTCGCGCCCGAACAAAAACAACCGCGAGATCTTCGGCGGCCTGGTGCCTTACGGTAAGCTCTGGCGCACGGGCGCCAACGCGGTCACCAAAATTAAGTTTAGCAAGGCGGTAACGCTTGGCGGCAAGGAGATCCCGGCCGGTGAGTACGCACTCTTTACCATTCCGACAGCGGACGAGTGGACCATCATCGTTTCGAAGGACGCGAAGGTGCAGAGCACCGCCGATTATAAGCAGGAGAACGATGCCGCACGGCTCACGGCGAAGCCGCAAGCGATTCCGGACGCGATCGAGACGTTCACCATCGGGCTAGGTGATGTGAAAGGAGCTTCAGCAACGCTTAATTTCCTTTGGGATAAAACACGCGTGCCAGTGAAGTTGACCACCGACGATGTCGAGCAGGTAAGCAAGCAACTCGATGCAGTCGTTAGCGCAGGGACTCCGCTCGACCCGCGCACCGCCTATCAGGCCGCGGCCTTTTACTACGACAACAACAAGGACATGAAGCAGGCGGCGACGTGGATCGACCA